>JBFRWO010000414.1:0-16630 GCA_051439625.1 Crocosphaera sp.
CCATCAAGCCTTGTTAAAGACCATTGTCTCTATTGGCATTGTTATTGGCAGACTTCACCCCAAACGCCCTTATGCTAAGTCAAAAATTAGCAGCGATCATTTAGGTCTTAATAAGTCATCTTATCCCCCCCGTCACTTACCCCCATTGATTGTTATCGGGGCCTCTACAGGCGGGCCCAAAGCCTTAGCGAGAATATTAGGGGAGTTCCCACCGAATTTTGAAGGTAGCATTGTGATTATTCAGCACGTTGATGTGCAGTTTTCCTCTGGGTTAGCGAAATGGTTGGACGAACAAACTCCCCTCTCTGTGGTGTTGGCCTCTGAAGGGGATACTCTGTCTGCAAGTAAAGTTTTGTTAGCAGGAACCAACGATCACTTAGTCCTACGTCCCAATTTAACGCTAACATACACTAAGGAGCCTGAAAATTATCCCTATCGTCCCTCGATTGATGTGTTTTGTGAGAGTGTTGCTCAATCTTGGAGTCGCAAAGGAATTGCTGTGTTACTCACAGGGATGGGACGAGATGGGGCGATGGGACTGAAAAAGTTACGTCGTCGAGGGTGGCATACCATTGCTCAAAATCAACAAAGTTGTGTGGTTTATGGAATGCCGAAAGCGGCTGTCCAAATGGAGGCTGCTGTGCAAGTGTTGTCCTTATCCGAGATTGCACCAACCCTGATCAAACGAGTCACACTGATTTCTTAATTCACGAACAAGAAACCATGAAAAGTTATGAGATTTATGGAGATTTTCAAGAACATCTACCAAACAGTGATCAATTTTTGGTGATTAGTTTTTCCCCTTCTTCTATTCCCCTAAAACAACGCTGGCGCAATAATGGATTATCGGCGGATTTTGTGGCGGATTATTTAACTACTTTTTTCCCAGCTAACGAGGATGAACCCAGTACCATTGAACGGCAAAAAGAACTGAAAGGGGCTGTTAGTTATATTGCTAATGAACTCTTAGAAAATGCTATGAAATTCCATGATGAAAGCATCCATAGTACCATTCAGTTTGGTATTCATTTATTAAATGAAACAGTTATTTTGTTTTCAAAAAATTGTATTGCTTCTGAAGATTGGCAAAGATTTGAAACGATTATTAATGATCTGGTTACTTGTGATGCTGAAGATTTATATGTGGCACAAATGGAAAAATTAGCAGAGGAGGAAAATAGCACTGCTTCGGGGTTAGGACTAATTACAATTTGCTGTGACTATGGAGCTAAGCTAGGTTGGAAAATTGAGACTAATCCTCAAGAAATTGGGATCTTGACGGTGAATACTATGGTAAAATTGGAAGTATGATTTTTCGATAATAAATTCTTCAAGTCTATATTAATTAAGGAGTCATTCATCAAATTATGGAAATTAAAACCGACGACTATTTCGTTATCTATAATCCTGAAACCATTACAGTTAGTTTTGGTGGTTCATTAAGATTAGGTGGGAGTGAAGAATATGCGCCTATTGTTGAATTGCTTGATGAAGCAGTTGCCAGTGAGCCTGAAATCATTACCTTAGATTTAATAGCATTAGAATTTCTCAATAGTTCTGGTATTAGTATGTTATCAAAATTTGTGATTAGTGTTCGCAAGAAAAAAAATATTTCAATTACGGTAAAAGGGTCTGATGATGTTCCTTGGCAGGGAAAATCATTAAAAAATTTACAGCGATTAATGCCATCTTTAAAGCTAGAATTTGAATAAATATTATGATTGATAAGCAACTATCACAAGACGAGTTAATTGAGCAAAATAACGCTCTTCAAAAAGAAATTGAAGAGTTAAAAGACGAGCAAGAAGACCTAGAAATTATGCTCGATACGATTACAGAACATTCAACAGATTTAGAAAACGAAATCTACGAAAAAAATCAAATCATGTTGAAGTATTTAGAGGAGGTTAAATTAATTACAGAAGCTGCTGCTGCTGTGGAAACTGAGTCTTTTACTATTAATAGTCTTGATGGAGTTGCAGCAAGAGAAGACGAATTAGGCCAACTAGCAAGGGTGTTTCAAAATATGGCCAAACAGGTGGAAATTAGGGAAACTAAACTCCGCCAACAAGTCCAAGAATTAAAGATTGAAATTGATAGAAGTAAGCAAGCAAAACAGGTAGCTGAAATTGTGCAAACTGACTCTTTTAAAAACCTGAAACAAAAATTAAAACGGTTAAAAGAGGCACGAAAAAATAGTAAATCCGATTAACAGAAAGATTGGAGAATGTAGATTGAAGATTCTGGATTGGATAGACACAGGTTCCCTTGTTTTAAAAACATGAGTTTTTCTTCAATTTTAAATCTTAAATATTCCCTCTCAAGGTCACTTACTTCAGTCGTGAGTCAATCTACAATCTGCGAGAATACAATCTGCAATTCATTGACTTGAACTCGAAACAATGCTACCTAATTATTATTATAATCATCAGGTATATTATCTTGATGACTCTTGTTTTTCCTCATCTTTTTCAACTGGAGTCGGAGTTACATTTGTTTCTGTTTTTGAGATAGGTTTCTTGATAGGTGATAGACGTTTTGGCAGTCTAGCAGGGGCTTTTTGCTCAGGAGAAAATGGCTTTAAATTTTGTTCTGGTAGTAAGCTATATTCGACTTGATCAGTAACAGATTCAATTACTTGTCCTACATAAACCTGTTGTTCTAATTGTTCCGTATAAGCAACTAAATTACTCAACCCATCGATTAATTTACGAATATTTTGTCTAAAGGTAGGATCTCCTGTTAACTCTTCCACATCAGAGGTAATTTTTTGGGTATTTTCAAAAGTAACACGGGCAGAATCTAAGGTTTTTTGAATCGTCACTAATACTTCAGGATCATTGAGAGATTGGGATAAATTTTGTAAATTTTGTGCAGTTTGGGCTGCATTAGTCATTAAAACCTCGAGATCATTAGCTAATTGTGCCATATCAATTTCATCGATCCCTTCATTTACCCGATCAACAGTTGTATTAAAGTTCATGGCCAATAAACGCACTTGATCGCTGGTGTTTTCGATACTGCTTAAAGTATTAACAATATTGCCTCTATTTTCTGAGACTAACCCATCCAAATTACTAATTAAATTAGCAGCACTGCTGACAGTTCGATTGATGCCGGTGCGATTTTCGCTCAAGACTGTATTAAGATTGAGCATTAACTGTGAAGCATCTTTCGCCGCTTGATCTGCACTACTAACTAAGTCACTCACCCCACCAATTTCGCCCCTTGCAGCCTTAGATAACTCAGTTACCTCTTGAGATAAGGTAGCGATTTTATCCCCTGCTTTAGCCACATTTCTAGCTGCTGCGTTGAGATTACCCACAAACTCAGGATTGCTATAAGTATTACTCAAACGGGTTAAGGCTTCAATTAACTGTGATCCCCTTTCTCCTTTGATACCCTGATCATTATTACAGAGAATTTCCTCTGCTTTGGCACAATCTTTGCTTGCGGGGTCAATAGCTAAAGCGTCTTCAGATAACTCTCTAGATGGGGTAATATCCACGGAAGCTTCACCTATTAAACCAGAACGGTTAATCTGAACTTTTGAGTCTTTGGGTATTCGTAATTCAGTAGAAGAAATTTCTAAGGCCACGGTTACTCCATTACTACTGGGTTGTAACCCCAAAATTTTGCCCACAGCAACCCCCCGATAACGTACAGGGGCCCCAATTTGCAGCCCATTAACATTCTCGAAGTCTGCAAAAAATTGGTAAGTTTGCTGACCGATAATACCCCCTCGTAACCAAACCACTATACCTCCAAAGATGATTAAACCAACGAGGGCAAAGATTCCTATAGAACCTTCTTGAAGGGTTCGCATTCGTAACATAGTCTCGCCTCACAACCGTTATCAATTGAGTGTATCAAAAATTTTTCTTAAGTGAGTGTGGGGAGTTTGGGAGAAGGGGAGACTGGGAGTGTGGGGAGTGTGGGGAGTGTGGGGAGTGTGGGGAGAATTTTGATTTTCTTGTTTCAGTCAATGACTCGAATGGGGCCTTTAACACTGGCAGTAAAAAACTGTCTAACGATGGGGTTGGGTGTATCGTCGATTTCATGGACTTTGCCTTCCCATTGAATTTTGCCCCCATAGAGGAAAATTACGCGATCGGCGGTGCGCCGAATGGTACTATCCTGGTGGGATACCATCACGTAGGTATCACAGCCTCCTTGGGCTTTCTGTAACCTTCTTACAAGGTCTTCTATCACCGTTGAGGATATGGGGTCAAGACCGGCGGTTGGTTCGTCGTAGAGGACGATTTCGGGGTTGTCTAGAGGGTTGTCTGGGTTGGCAATCAGGGCGCGAGCAAAACTGACTCGTTTTCTCATCCCTCCTGAAAGTTGGGACGGGTAGCGATCGCTCATTCCCTGCAAACCTACCATAGCTAGTTTCGCCTCTACTAATTCTCGAATGCGTTTACGGGGAAGTTTAGAATGTTCGTAGAGAAAAAAGCCCACATTTTCGTCGACGGTGAGGGAATCAAATAAAGCTGCTTGTTGGAAAACCAGGGCGATACGCATGGGTTGATGGCCGTCTTCGATAATGCCTTTTCTGCGTTTGCCTTTGATGTAAATTTCTCCGGCATCTAAAGGTAATAATCCAGCAATTAGGCGTAAAATTGTGGATTTTCCGGTACCTGATGGACCAATAATAACTAGGGCTTCTCCTCGATAGATAGTTAAGTCTATTTCATCTAAAATCGGGTTGTCGCCAAATGCTTTGGAAACCCCTCTGAGTTCGATTAATGGCTCTTTTTCCATAGGTTAACAGTTTTGATACTCCTCGATGATTTATTATTCTGAAAAAATTCTCAGATAAGGTAATGAACTCTTATTTTTAACTCAGAATTTAATCATTTACTTTTCAGGGAAGGCTCCCATACTAAATAATAACGAAACAAAGCAACGGAGTTCTTAATTATGAAAAGTTTAGTTATTGCTGGTTTATCTTCTCTTGTTTTAGGTGGTTTTTTCGCTCCTGTTAACGCAACTGAAACGGTAGCAGTTATGTCTACTATTGAACAAGATAAAACTGCTTATTTATCTCCCGTTAATTTAGTTAGTCATGGTAGAGGTGGCACTTTTAGTGAGCAAGGAATTCCAGGTTATGTTCGCTTTAGTTTAGGAATTAAATCCGGCACAGTTAATGCTGAATCTTTAGTTAAGGCTGCTATTGAAGCAGGGCGTTTATCTTCTGAAACCCTGAATAACTCAAATTATTTATCTAATGTTCAATTTGAATTATCTAGAGTAGATAATGATTAACTTTTAATGTCATTCCCTCATAATTGTAACAGACTAATATCTCTCTGAACTTGATTCCTACTATTTTTTGCAAATTCAAAATAGTAGGATTTTTCTATATTTAATTGTCATTCCGAGGAACGAGGAATCTCATGAAAGTCTTAATCACAGGAGATAGTACTTATAGTGTTTCTCTCACTTGTGAGGTACACCCAGGATGTCTCAAACCAATGCGATCGCTTAAAATTAATAGCTGCTACTGTACCTCATGAGTCTCGGAAAGGGCTATATTTGAATGATTTATAACGGATTAAAACCTTGTCAGGAAACAAAGTATATGAAAACATTGTCTTTTATGTTCCGTTAGTAGTTAATAAAGAGCAATGAGAAACCCTTTTCAGTGGAGACGAAAACGTTCAAATAACAATAAATTTATAGCTCTATTAGATATAAATAGAGCTATAGACACTACTTTAAAAGAATACGAAGCTTTACGGGCTGAAATATTACACAATGCCTCAGAAGTTAGTCAACTTATCTTATTAGGTTTAGCTGCTATATTTACTATAGCATCATTGGGTTTAGCTCCATTGGCTGGTTTTTTGACAGAGGAAGATACTATTATTGATATGCCTTTGAATGTAGAAGGTATTAATCCAATAATAAAAAGTATAATCATAGAAGAAGATGGTGATTTTAAAATATATAATGACCCTAAGGATAAAAAATCAACAGTAGATGAAAAGTTGACTATTGAGGATTTTTTAAATAAAATTAATAATCAGCTAAAGGATAAATCTAAGGGTGAAAATATAAAATTAGACGAAAACGATATACGAAAAATTCTTCAAAAAGATGAAAGTAAGGATTTGAATCTTTCTGAGGTAGAAATAAGCATTGTAGGAACAACCACTGAAACTGAATATTTTTTAAAAATTAGCAAAACAACTAATGGAGAAACAATTGAAGAACGAGGCATTATACCCAGTATTGTTATTTTTAATTGGTTGATACCAGTTTTAAGTTTATTTTTAATATCTCGTTCATTAGGTAATCTACAAAAGAATAAAGTGATTGGGGAATATATCTATAACAGAGTAGAACAAAAGCTAGTTAATTTAAGTATTCTTAGACAGGAACATTTTAAAATTGACGATAAAGTAATAACAAAAAAAATCGATGATGATGATACCGATTATAGGGTAGTATCCTATTTTAAAAATGATTATGCTCCCGATTATAGGGAATATTTAACCCATATTTCTTGGGAAAATTATATTGTACAAGAGGGAAAAAATTATTCAAATCCTTCCGATATTGATTTGATTTTTTATTTGTTTACTGCGATTAGTTTTATTTCATTTGTTGGAGGTACTGCATTATTGATGTTTGACTTTAATAAAAATAAATGGTTTTGGCCTGATTTTAAAACAAGAGAATTCCCAGAATTTCTATTAGCATTTATTGTAATATTATTAGTAGTAGAAGCAGTCTTGATATGCGGAGTAATTCCAAACAAATTAGAAAGAATTAAAATTAAGTTGAATAAACAAAATGAAGTTAAATCGAATAAAGAAAATAAAATTGAATTGAGTAAAGAAAATACAACACTATCATATGTAGTAGGGATTGTTCTTGGATTAATTTTCTCTAGCATAATCATTTATTTCTTTTACGAAATAATAAATGTAAAAGATATATTAAAGTTTAAAGATATATTAAAGTTTTTTTTGCTATTACTTATTCCTTTTGGATTTTATGGTCGGTTTATTGTTATTTCTTTAAGAAAAAAAATCGAACTTGATAAGTCAAGGTTAAGGAAAGACCATAATAAAAGTAGTAAAGAAAAATTTAGCAAGAAGTATTCTAATACAGTTATAAATGAAATGTGGAACAACAAGGAACAGAGAAGAGGAAACAGGGAAGAGGGAACAGGGAACAGATAAGAAAAAAGATATCTCATCAATCATTACTGATTGCTATATAATTAGACAAAACTTATCCACATTACTATTAAAATGATGATATATATTTGATTATTAATATAGTGAGTAGGATGCTCACACTACTCTGTCTCAAACTTCTTTCAAACTACTATATATTATGCTTATTCAATGATAAAATTCACTACCTTTAAAATTTAAAGCCCCTTTATAATGTAAATTTCAAGAGCATTATAGTTAATTAAAACAACTATAATAATTTAATAGGAATGTGAGCATCCTGCTCACTAGCTAGAAAAATCAATGTGAGTATAATTAGACAAAATCAAAACAAACCTTGCTCAATATAACACGAAATATTATAGTTAGAGAATTAAATAGATTCCTCTTCCCTCGGAATAACAATTTAAGAATTTAACCCACCCCTAACCCCTCCCAAGAGGGGAATTTAGAATTAATTTTTTTGTTTATTATCCATTATCCATTATTAATTATTAAATGACTCAATACCTAATCAAACGCTTATTAATCGCCATTCCCACCCTCATTGCTATTAGTTTAGTTCTCTTTACCATCTTAGCATTAGCACCAGGAGATCCCCTCGGAGAATTCGCCTCTAACCCTTCTATTACCGAAGAAGTTAGGGAAAATATCCGCAAAACGTTGGGACTAGATCAACCCATTCATATCCGTTATATTAAGTGGTTTTTTGCCTTTATTAAAGGAGATTTAGGCTATTCTTTTACCAGTAGAAGTCCTGTATTAGACCTCATTTTACAACGTCTGCCAACAACTTTATGGGTAGTGGGAACAGCTTATATATTCAGTATTTTAATTGCCTTTCCTTTAGGAATTATTTCCGCCATTAAACGCTATTCTTTATTAGACCAGATGATCACAACTTTTGCCTTTTTAGGCTATTCCTTACCCACTTTTTTAACAGGATTATTATTGATTGTTATTTTTAGTGTGCAATTAAACTGGTTTCCTTTCATTTATAACAGCACCCTAGAAATCACTAATTTATCGACTTTTATCGAACAAATAAGACAGTCTATAATGCCAATTACTGTCTTAGCATTATATCAATCTGCTGTCTTAATGCGCTTCATTCGTTCAGCCATTTTAGATGAATTAACCCATGATTATGTTCGCACTGCACAAGCAAAAGGATTAAACAACTTTGCCATTCTAAAAAACCATATTATTCGTAATGCTTTAATCCCAGTTATAACATTAATTGCCCTAGATATTCCCACTATTTTTACAGGTGCATTAGTAACAGAACAAATATTTAGAGTCCCAGGAATTGGCGCATTATTAATCGATTCAATCCAAAGAAGTGACACCCCTGTAGTGATGGCTATTACCTTTATTTATGGCATTTTAATTGTTATTTTTAATGTTATTGCTGACCTAACTTATGGTTTTCTCGATCCTAGAGTAAGATATTAAAAAAGAATGGAGAATTGAGAATTTAATTTTTTCTTAATTCCCTTTCTAGCGTATATTTAGTCTTCTCAACTCAGTAATATCACCTTGGTGAATATTGATCTTTTAATGTTTAATTAAGTATTAATTTATATTTTTGTTAAGTAAAGAAATTTATCAAAACCTGTGAATTATCAATTATTTATTCCAATAATGTAGATAGGTCAGTAAAGGAGCCGATCCTAATTATGAACACTTTATCTAATCGTCGCTGGAAGTTTCTTAGCTGGACAACCGTTGTTATGTTGGCTTTAGGTTTCTGGCTAAGTAGTAGTATTCTTCTTGATTTTGTTGTTATTCCTGGTTTATCCTTGTCAGGTATGATGAATCAGGGTGGTTTCGCTAGTGCGGGTTTTATTATTTTTGGATTATTTAACCGCATTGAGTTAGTATGTGCAGCCATTATTTTAACGGGATTTTTAATTTTCCGTCGCAATCATCTTCTTATTCATCTTCAGGAACGTTGGTCAATTATTTTAGCCAGTATTTTACTCGGTATTGCTTTAATTTACACTTATTTCTTAACCCCAGAATTAAGTGCTTTTGGGTTAGAAATTAATGCTTTTTCAGCAACCAATACTATGCCTTCTATTATGATTCCTCTTCATTGGAGTTATTGGATATTAGAAGCAGTTAAAGTTGTTCTTTGTCTTACCTTACTACGCTGGTGTTATCGTGATTCCTGTGAATTAAGATAGATTAAATAAAAGTAAGCCATCATTTCCTCCCGTCGGGGGGATTTTTCATTATGGATGTTTTAAATAATGATTGATTGACATTTAATATAATTGTAATTAAAGAAAATAAAAGACATTTAATCATGGTGGACAAAGTTTTGTACATGATGAGTGGTTCAGATAAATTTCTGATTTGCCCGCCCTACTGTCTAAAATAAGATAGGACAATCTAGAAATTTTAAAATCAACAAAAATCCATTATCCATTATCCATTAAAACAAGGGTGAGACTTGCCCACCCTTTGTTAAAATATTGGAGATAAGGTTGAAATTTAGTAAACTTCAACGTGCCAACGGTGTTCTTTTTTCAACTTCTTAACAAAATCAGACCATTCTACACCTTGTTGAGCAGCAAAAGGACTTAAACCTTCTTGGATACCGCTTTCCATCCCTTTGAGTCCACACATATAGAGGTGAGTCTTAGGATCTTGTAACATAGTCCATAACTTCTCAGCTTGTTCAGCTACACGGTGTTGAATATACATTTTACCGCCTTCGCTATTTTTCTGTTCCCGACTAATAGCGCAGGTTAACTCAAAGTTATCAGGATACTTAGCTTCAAGTTCCTCTAACTGCTCTTTGTAGAGAATATTAGCACTGTAAGGAACGCCAAAGATTAACCAAGCCTTACCCTTGAATTTATAATCTTCGTGTTGTTCAAAGAACATCCGCCATAAGAAAGCACGGAAAGGAGCAATACCAGTTCCAGTGGCTAACATAACGATGGTAGCATCTTCATCTTCAGGAAGTAACATTTCCTTCCCTACAGGACCTGTAATGGCTACATCTGCACCCACTTCCAGGTTACATAGATAGGTAGAACAAACACCATAAACGGTTTCATTGGTTTCTGGGTGTTGATATTCTAACTGACGAACACACAGAGAAACGGTTTTATCGTCTAATTTATCTCCATGACGGGTAGAAGCGATAGAGTAGAGTCTTAACTTATGGGGTTTACCTTTATCATCGGTTCCAGGAGGAACAATACCGATACTTTGTCCTTCTAAATAGTGGAGATCGCCACCAGAAATATCAAAAGTTAAGTGTTGAACAATACCACTACCACCTTCAGCAACTAAGGGATAATTTTCGACACATTTGCCAATGTAGGGATTTTTCGGTTTATAAATATTAACAGGAACTTTTGTTTTCGCTTGAGTCATAGGTTTACTTTTTGCTTCCTTTTGGTTGCTTTGTTGTGGTTGAGCAACTCCAGACCCACCAGAAGGGCTAGAAGTGGACTTTAAAGGGGTTTCGGCATCCAAAGGCTTGATACTGACAATACGACCGCCCATACGGCTAATACGACGCATTTCCTGATTCATCCGTGCATAGGGAACGGTGATGAAAACGCTACCACTACGACGAATGGGATAGTTAAGACTGTCATTGTCCGTACTTTGACTTAACCCCACCACTTCATAGACAAACAAACGGCTTCCGTATGCTGTTGTCTGGCCAGAAGTTGCTGCTACGGCTGAACTGTACATCGATCTCTCCTAAAAATTATCTTGCATATCATAACTGCTCTATTTAGCCTACCATCGGGTGGTAATCTTCAATACACTGCTACGAATGGCTTAATCAGGAGGGACACCTAAAATCAGACCAGTGTGTTTATAGAGCATAACGAAATTATCCCCAAAAATCTGTTAAACTTGCGTCAGTTTTATATTTTTTTCCAAGAACGGTTTGGGAAACATTGATCGATGAAAAGTTCCTTGTCTCTTGTGAAGAGTGATGTCGGTCTGGTAAAATCCATTGTCAGTATTTAATACGTATCTGGATCTTGCTAAGATTCGGTCAACTTTGGGGTGAAAAAAATGGAGTCACGACTCTGCAAAAAGTTTTATCCAATTATTGACCAATTTTGCTCCCTTTATGGGAGACTTTAATGACAAGGTAACGAAACCGGGTTAACAATTCTGTTTTGCATTTAGAGGGAAATTATGACCACAAATTTAGATCGCGTGGTTCTTATTGCAGTTGCCGGAGACTCCGGTTGCGGTAAATCTACTTTTTTACGTCGTTTAACCGATTTATTTGGTGAAGAGTTTATGACGGTCATCTGTTTGGATGACTATCACAGTTTAGATCGTAAGGGAAGAAAAGCTGCTGGTGTAACGGCCTTAAACCCCAAAGCGAACAATTTTGATTTGATGTATGAGCAAATTAAAGCTTTAAAATCAGGTCAAGCTATTGATAAACCCATTTATAATCACGAAACTGGAGAATTAGATCCTCCTGAACGCATTGAACCTAATAAGGTTGTTGTTATTGAAGGATTACACCCTTTATTTGATGAAAGAGTTCGTGAATTAGTTGATTTTGGTGTTTATCTCGATATCAGTGATGAAGTTAAAATCAACTGGAAAATTCAACGGGATATGGCCGAAAGGGGACACACCTATGAGGATGTGTTAGCCTCTATCAATGCTAGAAAACCTGACTTTAGTGCTTACATCGAACCCCAAAAACAACACGCTGATGTGGTTATTCAAGTCTTACCTACTCAGTTAATTGAAGACCACGAAAGTAAGTTATTACGAGTTCGTCTGGTTCAAAAAGAAGGTATTGCTAACTTTGAACCTGCTTACTTATTCGATGAAGGTTCTACCATTGATTGGCGGCCTTGTGGACGTAAGTTAACTTGTGCTTATCCTGGTATCAAGATGTACTATGGTCCTGACAACTTTATGGGTAATGAAGTCTCTATGTTAGAAGTAGATGGTCAATTCGATAACCTCGAAGAAATGATCTACATCGAAAGTCATCTCAGTAAAACTGGAACCAAATATTATGGTGAGATGACCGAACTTTTACTACAACATAAAGATTATCCTGGTTCTACCAATGGAACCGGTTTATTCCAAGTTTTAGTAGGTTTGAAAATGAGAGAAACTTACGAAAAAATTACCGCAGCAGAACAAGTTCCTGCTGAAGTTTAATTATTCGTTTTAATTTATTTCAAAACCGTGAGAAGAGTAGTTTTTTCTCACGGTTTTTTTCAAAAATATACTTAATATATAAAAGTCCTAAGAAAAATAAATAAAACAAACTTTGCATTCACCCCCTTTAGTTACCCTATATTTTTAACATTTATTAATATAATTGAGAGTGCAGAATTGTGTCTTTTATGTTATGGTAACGTGAGCATGATTATTATCGTATTACGAAATTTGGTTAGGACATTTGTAAAATTTGGGAGACTGATACCCTGTCTTCTTTACACTCATGTCATCATCTTTCTCGGTAATGCTATGATTACAAAATATTTGTGGTAAGGAGTGGTTAATTTTAATGGTGAGTAAAAGTTTTTTCAAGAGACTATTTATTAGAGAAAAACCTAATTTTAAACCTAAACAGAAAAGAAAAAGATTGGGGGCAAAATTAGCAGTTGTGATCACATCATCAATTCTTATTAGTAGTTGTGGTACAGACCCAGCAATTAGACAAGCTCAAGAGTTTGCCCAACTCAAAGATAGATTTGAGAACAACACCAATAGATTAGCAGAAGAGTTTTACAAATCTTGTATTCGTCGTCTCGGCTATTTTGCTGTAAGAGAAGGAACAATGGCAAGAGAACAAGCACTTGAAAGTTGTGAAACTCGCAATAAGCCCACAGTTCAAGAAGTCAACAATGCTAACAAAATTGTCGTTAACTACATTGAATCAATAGGAAATTTAGCAGCCGATGATTTGGTTAATTTTGATGACGAATTCGATAGAATTAGAAACTCATTAAATAGTATCGCAATTCCCACAAATAATGGAGTTGTAACATTACCAAGTGGCGCAGTTAATACAGGAACACAAATTGCTAACTTTATTTTTCGCTGGGTTACCAATGAGAATCGAACAGGAGTTTTGAGAGAAGCTATTGTTTGTACTGATGCTCCATTTCAAAGTTACAGTGATGGTTTAAAGTTTATTTACGAAAGAGGTTATATAAATGGTGTTTTGTTAGATGAACAGACAGAAGCTAGATCATATTACAATTTTTACATTACTCGTTTACGTAGCACGGGTACAGACAGAGATTTTATGGAATTAGAGCGTGAATCTAGCCAAGCCGAACAATTTTTTGTAACACAACGTAATCTTGCCAACGACTATATTAGGATTATTGATATAACAGCAGAAGCTCATGGGCAACTAAAAAATGTATTTGCCAACAGTTCTGATGCTCCTTCTGAAGAATCCTGTGCTGTTTACCTTAACGCAAGAGAATCTGATAATACAACCAGTGTTGATAGTGGAGAAAAACCTTTAGATCAACCTCTAAGCCTTGAAGAATTAACTCAAGTCAGAGAAATTGCTTCTGATTATCAACGAAAAATCAAGCCGATACTTGAAAGAATGGAAAAAAAGTTAAATGATTAATTGTAAGCTTTGAAACATTAAATTAATTAACCAAGTAACTAAAATTCAAGGAGACAACCATGGCACAATTTACCATTAGACAATTGTTCTCAGAAGCAGAAAGCTTAAGAACTGAAATTCAACGTCTTGATGATCGAAATAACGCAATATTAACAGAATTGTTAGAAGATAATAATCCTGAGAATGATGAACGTGCATTGAATAATCAGAGTCGTATTTTCAATCAAATACAAATGCTGAGAACACTTCGTAATGATTTTGAAATAGAGTTAGTGAGAGCAGAAATAACAGAACTCACCTTACCTGATAATAGTCTAGGTGCTCAGATAATAAATACAACTGAAAAAATTAATGAGGCAGTCAATCAAATTAAAAATGTTAGCCAAGTATTAAATAGGATTGCAGATGTAATTGACATCATTAACTCTATCATCGGTATTCTAGCTGATATAGCAGCATAAATAAATTTTAAATCCGGGGTTTTTTGTAATAACAATCAAAGAAAAAATAAATATAAAAAATCCCCGTAAAATAACAGGGATTTTGCAAGAGGAAACCAAACAAACTTGATTAACGTCCTAAGGTTCGGGAGTAGGAAACCAGTCCAGCACTTACCACTTGTCCGTAGTTGTTGAGACGATCTTGTTGTCCTGCTCGTGTGGGGGCTAAAAATGTATCGGTTAAACCCATAGCAGCAAACATAACAGTAGCAGTAAGAATAATGTAGTTACGGATAATAACGGTGTTTTTGGTGGTGTTGTTTAACATTTGTTTGACTCCTTGTCCTCTTGTTACCCTTATCTTATGAGGTGCTTAAGGGTGATGTCAGTCCCAAAAACCAGGTATATTCAGGGTTTTAGTGATTATCATAAGTGGTAGAAAGTGGAAATAAGTGGAACTTTTTTCGTATTTCTAAAGTATGATAAATCTCTTAAGAAGAATAATGACGAAAGCTAAACTTAAACAGAGTTAAACAGCAATAAATATTTAATCAATCCAAAATATATTAATAATAGACTATATATCTTGATTTTTGTTCCCTCCCTTTCTGCTTAATCTTTCCACTTCCCTGAAAATTTCTGGTTGTATAAAGTTTTGTGAATGATAAGTATACAAAAGTTTACCCCAAGACAACTAAGGTTAAAATCCAACTTTTCCCATGAAATGGTGATTTGAGGGAAATGATGAGCAGCAAATCTAAAGAAAATATAAAGAAATGCTAAGATTGCGCAACATAAATTTACAATAGGGTCATCAAATAAAAGCCATCAGCCACCTATATATAAGGCTGGTATATAATAAATCACCCCAAGAATGTACATTCTTGGGGCATAATTTTTGTTGGGGTCTTAAATACACTAAAAACCATGACTAATCCTTCTAACATTAAGATATTAATCAGTAATGATGATGGCATTTTTGCCTTAGGTGTTCGCACCCTAGCCAATACTTTAGCCCAAGCAGGCCATGATGTGACTGTGGTTTGTCCCGATCGCGAACGTTCGGCCACCGGTCACGGTTTAACCCTTCATCAACCCATTCGAGCCGAAATAGTAGAAGACTTTTTCGACCCCAAGATCACCGCTTGGTCTTGTTCTGGGACTCCTTCAGACTGTGTGAAATTGGCCTTAAGTACCCTGGTAGAGTCTCCACCGGATTTTATCGTTGCAGGGATTAATCATGGTTCTAACTTAGGGACCGATGTGTTGTATTCAGGAACAGTTTCGGCAGCAATGGAAGGTATTATCGAAGGAATTCCTAGTATTGCCATGAGTTTAGCCAGTTTTTCCTCCCGTCAATTCCAACCTGGGGCTGATTTTGCTGTACGCTTGATCCAAGAATTACAAGATCATCCACTTGCTGACAGTACCCTGCTTAATATCAATATTCCCCCAGTGGCCGCCGATGCGATTGCAGGAGTAATCTTAACCCGTCAAGGGTTACGTCGCTATATCGAGAACTTTGAAAAACGCCTTGATCCCAGAGGAAAAAGCTATTATTGGTTAGCAGGAGAATTAGTCACAGAAATAGAACAACCAGATCATATTCATCTACCAGCTAATATTCCCACGGATGTACAAGCCATTCAACAAAATTATATAACTCTGACCCCTTTGCAGTATAATTTGACGGATGTGGCTAGTTTTGAGTATTTACAAAAAAATAAATGGTTAGACTGGCAACTTTAATCATACGAGTCAATTTTTGATGACAATGTGTGATATTCTAATGCAATCGCAGTCCTATTTAAAACCATGTCATCTTTTGAATACAATCAAGAAAGGGATTACGAAGATATCGATCGTGTTACTCTAGCTGATGAAAAGGGTTTGACCCTCGATTGTTACATAGAAAACGCTATTGAAGGAAATGATGGAACTTATCTATTATTAATGCCTGTCGATGTTCCTGTTGTCATTCTATCTTGGGATGGTGAGGAGGAAGACAGTAATGACAGTGATGAAATTTGTAACGCTGTTTTATTAGAAGATACTAAAGAAATTGAGGAAATTTTTGCCGATGCTAAAGCCGTTTTGGCTGAATTAGATTTAACCTTAAAATTAACAGCTTTTACCCTCACTTTAACTGGGGAATTACCTCCCATAGAAGATGATGGTGTTCTTACGTTAGAATTAGACAAAGATGAGCCATCAATAGACTCAGAAGAGTTGCAATTTTTAACAGATTTTTATCATAATAAAAACAAATATTCTATTTATACTCCTTTATCTCCTTTACTTTTTTTAGCCAAATACAATTTACTAGGAAAAGTAGAGTTAGTATCTCCTGAAGATGAGCAAATGCAAATCATCTTAGAAGAATTATT
>JBFRWO010000415.1:0-11164 GCA_051439625.1 Crocosphaera sp.
CTTTGACCCCATCCACTGCCCCACAAGTCTGTATTAGCGGTGAAATCATGCAAGGGTACAAAAAACCTAACGATTGTCCTGCTTTCGGAACCCAATGTACACCAGAAAACCCTCTAGGTGCGCCGATGGTATCCTCAGAAGGAGCTTGTGCAGCCTATTACCGCTATCGAAATCATCAGCAACCGGTCTTGAGATAGGGATGGGGGAGACTGGGAGACTGGGAGACTGGGAGACTGG
Source organism: Crocosphaera sp. (assembly GCA_051439625.1). Classification (GTDB taxonomy): domain Bacteria; phylum Cyanobacteriota; class Cyanobacteriia; order Cyanobacteriales; family Microcystaceae; genus Crocosphaera. Next base: position 238 of record JBFRWO010000415.1, read on the forward strand.
GAGACTGGGAGACTGGGGAGCAGAATATTAATATTGGTTCTAATCTTCCCACACTCCCCACACTCCCCACACTCCCCACACTCCCTATTTCATCAACTTTTCAAGCTTATCCGAGTAGTATTGCCCTACCTCCCCCATCTCCCCGTCACCTCCTCTCCTCTTCAAACCTAAATTAATTCCCTAATCAATCTTGTTTTCTAATTCAATGTAGGAAAAAATTATGACCCAAAACCTTAATGATAAAGTTGTTTTAATTACTGGTGTTTCCGCCGGTTTAGGCCGTTGTTTGGCAGAAAAATTATTGGCCGAAGGAGCTTATGTTGCTGGGACATTGCGCGATGAAGCACAAATAGCTGAGTTTGAAGCCTTAAAACCAGGCAAAACCTTGGGGGTAAAAATGGATATTACCGATCCCACTGCTGTTAAAGCAGGGATCGAAAAGGTGATCGAGCGCTTTGAGAAAATCGATATTTTAGCTAACAATGCCGGTGCTGGTATGGTTGGTGCGATCGAAGAAACCAGCGAAGAGGAAGTTAAACGCATTTTTGATGTGAACTTTTTCGGGGGACTGAGGGTTATTCAGTCCGTTCTACCTGGAATGCGCGCCCAAAAATCGGGGCATATTCTCCAATTTTCTGCGATCGGGGGATTTATAGGTTATCCAGGATTAGGCATTTACTGTACAGCAAAGGCCGCCACCGATATCCTGGGAGAAGTGTTAGCCCAAGAACTGCAATTGTTTAATATCAAAACTACGGTTCTAACCATTGGGGTATTTCGCACTTCTTTTCCGGCCAAAGCTCCCTCAACCGCTACAATTTTACCGGAATATGCCGAAACCCCGGCCGCTAAATTACGGGATATGTTTGGACATTTAACTGGCAAACAACCTAACGATCCCGAAAAAGGGGCCGATCTAATTATTGAAATGCTTAAATCCGATAATCCACCTCTACATTTACCCATGGGTGGTGATGCAGTGGGTGTGATGCAGGGTAAAATTGCCAAACTACAAGAAGATTTAGCCAACTGGGGCGAGCGGGCTAAAACAACAGCTTACGAATAATCATTAAATACTGATGAGAGGTAATTTACTATGGTTGATAAAAGTAATGAAGAAAGTACCCGTGAGGTTGCTCGACAATGGTTTGATGCTTTAACCAGAGGGGATGCCCAGACGCTGTTTAGTCTTCTAGCAGACGATGTGGAATGGATTAATTACACAATCGTTCCAGGAATGAATGACATTATGCCCTGGATAGGAACCTATCATGGTGTTGAACAAGTTGCTAAAACCTTTGAGATTTTTATTGGACTGTGTGATGTCCAACTTGAGGAATTAGTCAAGTTAAGTGTCGATGGAGAGGAGGCAGCCGGCGTGATTCATGAACGTTCTGTGGTCAAAGCAACCGGTCTGGAATTTGAAATTGAATTTGTACAATGGCTGACTGTTCGTAACGGCAAGATTGTTCGATGGAAATCCTATACCGATCCTTCTCCCATCATTGTTGCGTTACGAGGCTAATGATCAAATTCTCATTATAGAAAAATGAGGAAGTAATATGGATACTAAACTAATTAACGCTGTTCAAAACAATAATCTAGATGAGGTGAAAAATTTACTCAATCTAGGAGCGAATGCCAACACCCGAGATAGTCAGAGTGGGTTAACAGTTTTGATGATGGCTGCAGGACAAGCTAATGTTGACCTCACAAAACTTTTATTAGAAACTGGAGCCGAATCTGTGGCTGTTGATAGCCGCGCTGGAGCCTCTGTTCTACATAAAGCTTGTCAAGGGGGCAGTGTGGAGGTGGTTCGGTTGTTAGTGGAAGCTGGAGCCTTTGTGGATGCGGTTACACCAACAACGGGACATACTCCCCTGATGGATGCTTTGTGGTTTAAGTGGCCGGCAATTGTACAATATTTGTTGGATCAAGGAGCCGGATTAAATCTTTACACCCATTATGGCTTTTCCTTGCAACAACATTTTGAGTACGAACTCAATGTTAATCAAATCGGTAGGGAACGGTTACTGGAAGCGGAAACCATGCTCACCCAGCGTCGGGATTCAGATCAACAACAAGTAGACAGTCAACAACTGATGGCTGCTGTTAATAATGATAATCTGGCAACCGTTAAACAGTTAATCGCATCAGGGGTGGATGTTGATCAACGATATCCTCGGGTCAATGGCTTTAATGATCATCACACTCCCTTACTGGTTGCTTGTCGTGATGGCCACACCGAGATCGCTGTTGAACTCCTGAAGGCTGGGGCTGATGTAAATGCTATTGAACCTGTGTTTGGGGCAGTTCCTTTACATAAATCTGTATATAACGGTCATGCTTACATTACCCAAATTTTAGTAGAACAACCTGGTATTAATCTCAATTTCCAAGGAGCAACCAATGGTTATACTCCCCTTCATGATTCTTTGTGGCACGGATACGACCAATGCGCCGAAATTTTGATTAATGCCAAAGCGCGTTTAGATTTAAGGGGACACGATGGCAAAACCCCCTTAGATATTGCCGTAGAAGTGTTTGGAAACGATCATCAGATTGTTCAATTAATCCAGTCCAAGTTGTAAACATCTTGGTTCAAAAGTTTTGACCATAACTTATGAGGTAATTAGTGATGTTATTTTACGTTCAAATGCGCTGGAATATCGAAGGACGCTTAAACTTTGACGAACTCTGGGAGTTAGAGTGGCGAGAAATCGAAAATTCCCAGGAACTTGCTGAGTCTGGTGCTGTTCCGGCTCAACTCTATAAAGTGGCTGCTCAAAAGCGCATCATTGGTATCGTTGAGGTGGACTCCATCGACGAATTAGATCGCACCGCTATGGGTCGTTTACCTATGCGTGAGTATCTCGAGTTTGAGGTGGTTTGGCCCCTGCGAGATTATAAGAGCTTTGCCCAGGATGTACAAAAAGGATATAAAGTTTGAAGGTCAAATTATGAAATATATCCAACTAGGAAATTCGGGGTTAGTGGTTTCTAGACTGTCCTTTGGGGCGATGACCTTCGGGGAAGGGGAATTAGTTCCGGGGTTAGTTAACAATCTTGGCCAGACTCAAGCGAATGAGATGGTGGCGAGGGCTCTCGATGCCGGGATTAACTTATTTGATACGGCTGATGCTTATACGGGAGGACAGTCGGAAACTATTCTCGGTCAGGCACTGGGTTCTAAGCGAGATCAGGTTATTATTGCCACTAAGTGTGGTTTTCGCAGTGGAGAAAGCCTGATCCAAAGAGGTCTATCCTACAAACATATTATTGCTTCGGTTGAAGGGAGTCTCAAACGTTTAGGAACCGACTACATCGATCTCTATCAGATTCATATTCAAGATCCGTTGACCCCTTATGAAGAAACCCTACGGGCCTTGGAAGATGTGGTAAGTCGAGGTTATGTGCGCTATGTGGGTTTTTGTAATTTGCCAGCTTGGAAGGCAGCAAAAATGATAGGTGTGCAAGAAAGGCTGAATTATAGCCCTTTTATCTCTGCTCAGATGTATTATTCTTTATTGGGCAGGGATCTTGAACAGGAAGTTGTTCCCTATACTCAAGATCAAGGGTTAGGGATTCTTGCTTGGAGTCCCTTGGCCAGTGGCTTTCTCACTGGAAAGTACACCCGCGAAAAACCTGCCCCTGAAGATTCCCGTCGTAATAAGTTTCAATTTCCCCCAGTGGATCTCGAAAAAGGTTACGCTGTTGTTGAACAATTACAAGCGATCGCCGAACAACATCAAGCTTCTATTGCACAAATTGCTTTAGCTTGGATTCTCACCAAGCCATTTATTAGCTCGATTATTATCGGGGCCAAGAATATGAAGCAATTAGAAGACAATTTAAACAGTGTGGAAGTTAATTTGACCCCTGAGCAAATTAAACTTCTCGATGATATGACTGCCCCAACTCCACTGTACCCAGGATGGATGCAAGGAATGGGCAACGATCCCCAAATTACTGAAGCTTTAGGTTGATCCCCAGGAGGTTAACAATTATGCGCCGTGTTGTAACTCGTCGTACCCAGGCCGGACATTCAACTCTGGTTAGTGATGGTAGTCCCCCCCAGGTAATCTCGTTGGCGGATTTTCCTGAATTACAAATTACGGATTTGTGGGCAACGGATGAAATTCCCTCTTTACCAGTGGATGGGAGCGATCCTACTTTGGAATCGTCGTTTCTTCCTAATCCTGGGGGAACTCGATTTCGTATTGTGCAAATCACCCCTACAGCTAAGGCTGAAACTGGGGACGATGGGTTACATAGTAGCGACACTCTAGAATATCTGATCATTGTTTCAGGGGAAATTTATTTAACCCTGGATGATGGGACAGAAATTCATTTACAACAAGGAGACTATGTGGTTCAAAATGGAACCTGTCATGCTTGGCATAATCGAGGAACCGTTCCTTGTGTGATTGCAGCTATCTTAGTGGGTGCGAATACAATACAAGCTTAAAAAGTTTATGAAATGGGGAGTGTGGGGGGTGTGGGGAGAGTTATGGTTTTTTCAAATAAGTTTGAGACAGAGTAGTGTGAGCATCCTGCTCACTCTTGTGACAATAAACTAGGCACTTTCTGTGTCCTTTCTCTTTGAATTAACTATAAAACAAGCAATTTCTAGTTTTTTAGGAGCAAATTTCATGGCTAACGCTGTAGACTTTACTTTTTCTGACCTTATTTCGGGATACATTACTAAGTACGATGCCGATAAAGATGCCTTTGGGCTGAAAACTTCGGATGACCGGGAATACACTGTTTATCTGACTCCGACTACCTTTGCAGAATTGATCCGCAACTTGGGACAGGGTTATCAGGATGCTACTGGGCAAATGCGAGATTTGCTCAAAGCTGGTGAACCTAACCAACCCGGGGCAAGAGGGAAATATGTTACTGTTTACGGGATTTTTTACCCTGATAGTGGCACTGAGTATCGTTTTGAAGGAAAGCATCTAGTTTTTGCTGGACGTTCTTTAACTGATGATGCTAATGATTATGTCTTTGAAAAACAAGACTGGTGGATTAATCAAGTTAAGCAATTAGCTGATTTTTATCTGGAGTCTGAGTTTGGAGTATATGGTAGCGATGTGATTAACATCGACTATTCCAACTATCGAACCAATCTCACCATTACAGGGGAAAAACAAAAAAGCGGACGACAAGAAACTGATACTATTTCTCGTTTGGTTTATGGGTTTGCTTCTGCTTTTTTACTGACAGGGGACGATCGTTATCTGGAAGCTGCGGAAAAAGGAACTGAATATCTACGGGAACATCTACGCTTTAAAGATAAGAGTGAAGGGATTGTTTACTGGTATCACGCTGTTGATATTCAAGACGATGGCAGTCAAGAAAAGGTCTTTGCTTCGGAATTTGGGGATGATTTCAATGCTATTCCCTGTTATGAGCAAATTTATGCCTTAGCCGGTCCCATTCAAACCTATCGCATCACCGGCGATACCAAGATTTTAAGTGATGCTAAGAAAACTGTTCGTTTATTCGATCGCTTTTTTAAGGATCATTCTGAACGAGGTGGTTATTATTCCCACATTGATCCGATTACTTTTAGCGCTCATAGCGAGTCTTTGGGACAAAACAAGGCCCGTAAAAACTGGAACTCTGTGGGAGATCACGCCCCTGCTTATTTAATTAATCTCTGGTTGGCTACGGAAAAAGAAGAATATGCAGAGTTTCTTGAGGAGACTTTTGATACTATTCACGCTCATTTCCCTGACTACGATGAGAGTCCTTTTGTCCAAGAAAAGTTCTTTGAGGACTGGAGTAAGGATCAAGAGTGGGGATGGCAGCAAAATCGTGCCGTTGTTGGTCATAACCTCAAGATTGCTTGGAACTTGACTCGGATGTTTAGTCTTAAGGAGAAGTCTGAATACAAGAACTTAGCCAATAAAATTGGTAACAAAATTGCTGCTGATGGTACTGATCGTCAACGGGGTGGTTGGTACGATGTAGTAGAACGGGTGGAAAAAAATGGTGACTTCCACAAGTATGTTTGGCACGATCGCAAGGCTTGGTGGCAACAAGAACAGGGTATCCTGGCTTATTACATCATGGCTGGTGTTTATCGGGAGGCAGAAAACGTTAATTTCCTCAGTTATGCGCGGGAAGGAACTGCTTTCTATAACGCATGGTTCTTAGATCACTACAGTGGTGGGGTTTACTTCAATGTCCTTTCTAATGGACATCCCTACGCCCTCGGTGGGGAACGGGGTAAAGGTAGTCACTCAATGGCAGGATATCACTCCTTTGAGTTGTGTTATTTAGCTTCAATTTATACTAATCTTTTGGTTCGACAAGAACCGATGGATTTCTACTTCAAACCCACTGATGGAGGTTTCCCTGATAAAATTCTTCGGGTTGCTCCTGATATCTTACCTCCTGGAAGTATCAAGATTAAACAGGTTTGGATCGATGGTACTCCTTATGATGATTTTAATGCTAAGAAGTTATTTGTTCGTCTTCCTGAAGACTATGCTGGTAAGAAAATTCGCGTGCTTATTTATCCCACAAGAGTGGCTTTTGAAGCAGCTTTATTAGAGGTTAGTTCTGCTGGTGTGGCTAAAATTGATTTAAGCGGAAATCTAACTGGTTCCGGGGCTTTACAAGAACTTGATGATGAGTTTTCTCGTCCCGAAGTTGAACAATGTCAAGGCTTAACTTTGGCTGTGGCTGACTTGAAGGATATTTCTTCTGAGGCGTTACGTTACATTACTTTCTTTATTAATGGCAGAAATCGCTCAGTGGATAACTTTAAGGTTACTGTAGAGGGTGCTACAGGAACGGTTAAAGAGAAGTTTGATAACGCTAACATCGGTAGTTAGTTATTAGTAGGGTGGGCAATGCCCACCTTTCTAATTTTTCTGAAAATAGATTGATTATAGGTGGCAAAAGGACAAAGAAAAATGTTTTCAATTTTGGTTAAATTTGATGTTGTTCCTGAGTATAAAAACACTTTAATTCAGGTTTTAAGGGAAGATGGAGAAGGATCTTTGGAAAATGAATCTGGGACGATTAGTTTTGATGTTATACAAGATTCATCCAATCCTAATGTTATTTTTCTTTATGAGAAATACCAAAATCAAGCAGCTTTTGAAACCCATACTCAAGGAATTTATTGTCAAAAGGCCATAGAAATATTGAATCAAATGACTTCTAAAAATCAGATAACTATGGAGGTATTGGGTAAGGGAGATATGTTATTTCCCATTGAATAAACTATCCTAAATCTTCTTTCTAGTTTTAGGAGTTCGGAGTTCGGAGACAAATATTAGGTGTACCTCATAAGTCCGAGAAACGCTATATATCTTGCACCAGTATCGATTAGAAATGTGTAAAATGACTATGCAAAAACTGTCTAATTTCAACTTAAAATTTTCTGGAACAAGTCAGAAAAATAATTCTGATTTTTTACGAATATTTTCCCTAACTATTGTTAGCCTTATATTCACTTTGGTTAGTTTGATACTGTTTCCTCTTTCTGCTTTAGCTGTTACTAATTCTGAGTTAATACCTAGTCCAGAATTGGTTAATAAACCAACAGGAGGGATGGCAATTCCTGTTTTATGTAATCCCGATTTTCAGAAATGTGAAAACAGTGTCCAATTATTAGGAACAATTAATAATAATCGAGGTCGCTGGAATCCCTTTTTACCTGAAAATAATATGATAAAAGATGGTGAAAGTTCTTACAAACAAGTTGAACTAAAAGCTGATGGTGGTCGTCATCATGACGGTGTTTATGCTTTAAGATTTGTCCAAAATCATGATTTATATAGGACTTTTAAAGCAGACCATACGCAACTAAATAAGAGTGGTAAACCTCAATTGGTCGGTGGGCAAAAAGCTAATCAAGCACAAAATGTTATCATTAAAGTTGATGAAAGTAGACTATATGAAATTAGCTTTAATGCAGAGAAAGGTAACTACAAAATCACCCCTAAACCTACTTATCTAACCGAAATTAATTCGATGCAGTTAAATGGGTTTGTTTGGGATGATGAGAATATGTTTGAGAAATTTGATGAAACCCGTCCTAATCATGAAATGACTCAAAATGGAGACACTTGGGAAATAACTGTTCCCTTAAAAACCACAGGAGGAATTGATTTTAGACACGATGGTGTTTATCAGTTTTTATTCTCTGCTAATCATAACGAAGATTGGGGATTTGGGGCCTATAATGATGGGGAAAAAACTTTAACTGGTGGAACAGGTTTTGGGAGTAGTGGTGGACAAAGTAATCACTCAGCTATTACTATTCAAGTGTTTGCAGATGGAGACTATACTTTTAAGATTAATCCACCAACATATAAGTTCGATGTCATTCCTCCTGATGGTGTTGAAAGTCCTAAATTTTGGAACGATATTAACTCATTTCAATTGTTAGGCACTTTTTACGAAAATAACCAATTTGATCCTACAATTCCTGAGTCTAATCTAGAAGAAATTGAGGACAATATTTGGACGAAAAAACTTAGTTTGCAACCAGGAATTTATGGAAGTAATATTGCTATTAGTGGAGAACTTTTCCTCGACACAATGGCCTTAGGTGCTTGGTTAGAATCTGATAAACCTAATAAACTAATCGGGAAAAATTGGCACGGTAAACCCAATGAACCTAACATCTTCTTTGAAGTTACTGAACCAGGTGATTATCAATTTACTTATGATGCAAATCGAGATCAATTTTCTCTCGAATCATTAGATAATATTCCTTGGCAACCTCTAGTAACCATTGATAGTTTACAATTAGTTGGTAGTTTTGATGAACCTTTAACACCTTGGGACTCCACCAGTACAGCTAATAATATGGAACAGACGAATAACTCTATTTTTACCACAACAGTAAATCTAGAAGCCAATCGTGAATACAATTATAAATATACGGCCAATAATTGGCCGTGGTTATGGGTTTTTTCTGACTATGAATTAGACGAATATGGTCATGACTTTTTAGGAAGTAATCCAGATCCCATTCATTCTCGACTAGAAGACCTAGAAACCTATGGTCAATTAACTACCCACGGTGATCCCCCTCCCTTCGCTTTTACCCCCACAGAAAGCGGTTGTTATCGTTTTACAGCTAACTTAGAATCAGGGGCCTATTCATTACAATCTACTGATGAAGACGATTGTAAATAATGTTTAATTTTTTAGCTAACAGATAACAAACAAATTAGAGTTATCTGTTAGACTGAACAGGACTAAATGAATAACAACTAATCCTCTGTGTAATTAAACACATAAATAGAAATTTCATCATGTCATTGAGTAGGTTGTTCCTTTCCAAAGTGACTAACAAAAATGGACTATTTTTGCTTGTCAATTGTTTACCTATATAACAAAAATAATGCTGAAAAAACTTCGTTCGTATTTTGGCTCTTTGCTTCATTTGTTGATAGCCTTTTCTCTCACTTTTGTGATTATAGGTTATACCCTACCCGCAAAAGCTGGTGTTATCTATCAAGCCTTTGATACACCCTTTCGGGAAGTTCAAAATCAACTATCGGAACTCAGAGCGGATGGCTTTACCTTGATTCAAGTTTCACCCCCCGAACGCAGTAATAGTTCCAGTAACTGGTGGGGCAGATATCAACCCGTTGATTTCACCGTTCTTAATAGCCCTTTAGGAAATGAAAATGACCTAAGAGAACTGATTGATGCTGCCCATGACCAGGGGTTGGAAGTGCTGATAGATGTGGTTATCAACCACATGGCTAATGAATCTCCCTATATTGACAATTTAGAGTATCCTCGCTTCTCAAGCCAAGACTTCCACCCTCGTCAGTCCATGAATGACGGGAATTGTTCTTTGAATGGAGAAGGCTCGGTTACTACTGGATGGTTAGGTGGAAGTCTGCCTGACTTAAATACCAGCAGTGAGTATGTTCGAGGAGAACTACGAAATTATCTAACTAGCTTGCTAGATTTAGGGGCTGACGGATTTCGTATCGATGCCATCAAACATATTGCACCGGATGATATTGCCGCCATTGTTTCCGTTGTCCCTGACGATAAATATATTTATGGGGAAGTCGTGGGTGAAAGTTGTGGAGAATATTCTACTTATCCCGCCATTCACAGTATTGACATCACAGACTATAGTTTACTGACAGATATCAAAAATGCCTTTGGTTTCGGAGGAGATTTGCGATCGCTCAGTAATAATCCAGGTTCACTTCCTGGTTATAGTGCTGTTACCTTCTCGAAAACCCATGATACTCTCTGTCCAGAGGGCGATCTTTGCGAATATTATGGTTTTGATCCCCGTGACCAGATGTTGGCTAATGGTTTTATTCTCGCTCGTCAAGATGGACTGCCACTCATTTATCGCGATGATGCCAATGATCCTATTGTGCAAGCAGGGGCTAATTTTCACGAACAACTGTTGAATGAACCCCAATATTTCCGCAATGGTGACGAAATTACCAATGGTGCCAATAGTCCTAATCTCTTATTCGTTGAACGAGGGGATCAAGGCATTGCTATTATCAATAAAGCAGGTGAACCTTTTGCTCCCTCATCTTTAAGAATGCCTGGTCTTGGGGAAGGATGTTATCAAGAATTAATCTCTGGTGCAACTATGTGTGTTAACTCGGACAGATCGGTTCGAGGTGGCTTAAATGTACCTGGGCGATCGGTTGCTTTCTTTATTAAACAATAATAGTTAGTAGGGTGGGCATTGCCCACCTTAGATTTTTTTTCGCCCTGCCCACATTACTCTCCCACAAACTAATGTGAAACAACTATATTTGTTGTCGTTTAGCTTCATATAAAATTAATGCTGTGGCAATAGCAACATTTAATGACTCCACTCCTTCACCTAAAGGAATACTAACCAGTTTATCTGCTAAAGAAACTAGAGAATCTGATAATCCTGAGCCTTCATTTCCTAATAAAA
>JBFRWO010000416.1:0-17938 GCA_051439625.1 Crocosphaera sp.
GGGATCTCGCCGTAGGTGATCATGTCATGGTTGGCTTTGATGGTATTCGTACTGTCAGACAAGCGGAAGATCGGGATCAACGCAACGGTAAACAAGAGTTTACCTTTATGGGTTCCGGGGTTTCCAGCGAACGTCGAGTAGAATTATTAGTAGAACAAATCGCCTGGGAAATGCGCCAAGTGCGTGATCAAGGGGGTAAAGTGGCGGTAACAGCCGGTCCTGTGGTCATTCATACCGGTGGTGCGCAACATCTGGCAAAATTAATCCGAGACGGTTATATTCATGCCCTATTAGGTGGTAATGCGATCGCGGTTCATGATATCGAACAAGCGATGATGGGAACCTCTTTAGGGGTAGATATGCAGCGAGGAGTCCCTGTTAGTGGTGGCCACCGTCATCACCTCAAGGTTATTAATACAGTGCGCCGTTATGGTAGTATTGCCCAAGCCGTAGAACAAGGGGCGATCGGCAAAGGGGTGATGTACGAATGTGTTAAGAATAACGTTCCCTTCGTCTTAGCTGGTTCCATCCGCGATGATGGTCCTTTACCAGACACAGAAATGAACTTAATTAATGCACAAAGTCGCTATGCTGAGTTAATCCAAGGCGCAGACATGATTTTGATGTTATCCACCATGTTACATAGTATTGGTGTGGGTAACATGACTCCTGCTGGGGTGAAAATGGTTTGTGTGGACATTAACCCTGCTGTAGTCACAAAATTAAGCGATCGCGGTTCTGTGGAGTCGGTAGGTATCGTTACCGATGTCGGTTTATTCCTCAGTTTACTCATACAACAGTTAGATAAGTTAACTCATCCTTATCCCTTAGTTTCAACCGTTTAGATCATGTAGGGGTTTAATAGTATTAAACCCCCTCAACCTCAATATAAACCGGGCATAATAATATTATGCCCCTACAGTAATAGAAAAAATGAATAAACCTAATTTTCCAACTATGAGTCAAGCTGAATTACGAGCTTATGTTTTAGCTAATAGAGAGGATACAGAAGCTTTTTGTGCCTTAGCTGATCTTTTAAAATCTAACCCAGGGCATAAATTATCAGACTCAGACGTAAAACGCATCCCAGAAATTCTAACAGAAATAAAACAACAAGAGCAAGCTTAATATACTAAATTTTTAAAAATGCCTACAGAAAAACAAGCAGTCAAATGTTTTTTAATCTGTCAACAAATCACGGGAATGTATTTACCAATTTTTCTAGTTAGATTAGATGAAAGAACCAATGATATTTTTATCCTTGCTGGAGAAGATATCTAAATTTTAATTGATCATCAAGGAGACGTTACAATTTTGTAAATTTATCAATAACTAATTAATTATGACACAAGAATTAATAGAACTTAGGCAATATATTAATGAAGGACGTTATCAAGACGCATTAGAAATTATCGATGAATTAGAAGAAATGAGCAAAAAAGCAATCTTGGAAAAAATCCAGAGTTTTTTAGTAAGATTGCTGATTCATTTAATTAAAAACCAAGTAGAACAACGATTAACTAATTCTTGGGCTGTTTCTATTCGAGATTCTATTATAAAAATTCAATCTCTTAATCTTAAAGATAATAAAAACTCTTACTATATTAAAGAGGAAGACTGGCAAGACTATTTAGAAGAAGCTTTTGATGATGCTATCTTTGCTGCTAGTGTGGAAGTTTTTGAAGGTAAATATAATCCTTTTCAACTTAGAGAAAAGGTTAATGAGGAGGATGTTAAAAACATAGCTAATGATTTTTTAAAGATGACTTATTATTATTCTAAAAAAATAATTAGACAAGAAATTAACCATAAGTTATCTCAATTACCAGGTGGGGAAAGTTGGTTTAATTAGTCTCTAATAATCCAATCTGTAAGAGTTTAATACTATTAAAACCTGCACAGCATTGATAGCATAAACATTAAAATCTCAATACTTCCCAAACTCCCCACAGTCACTTAACTGAAAAATTAATACACTCAATTGAAAACTACTATTAATGATACCACTGAAAATGATACCCGTGGGTTAGCAAAGTATTATAAAGAAAATTCAATATTTATTAAGAAAATAGTAAAAAGTTAATCTTCTGATTAGATAATCAGAATAGAGAGGAGAGAAAAGCGATTCTCTTTTAACTAAAAAGTGGAAAACGAATTAATACTTATTTCATCAGCAGTGGAGGCATAGGGTATGAAACTTAATGATATGTTACAAGGATTTATCCAATATCTCGCAGAAGGCTTTGCCAGAATTTTTAGTCCACCCAAAGACGACTATAAAGACATTGGTGTACAACCTTATGATTGTAAACCGTATATCGAAACAGAAGCTAACGAAACCGCTTAGAGTGCTTGATTGATGTTTCTTGGTTAACAACAATTTTCAAAACTTAGGGGCGAACAAATGTTCGCCCCTGATATTTGATTGTGAAATTTTTTGTGTGCGAGGTAATGATAACGGCTTCATCTTTCAAGCAAAATGCTTACTTTTGAGCTACTGTAAACTTACCGAACTGAGGATCATGGGAATATACCATAGGTTCCTCAATAGTAACACGATTAGCTGTTTGATGAATAGCCTTTGGGGTTACAGGAGATTGCCCCAACTGTAATGACATATAAAGCAACCACGTTACCGTACTTGCTAATAAAAAACGCTCTAACATCTCACACCACCTAGAATCAATTGCATGTAACTGCACTTAACAGAGTAGATCGATTAGATTGAAATTTAACCGCCAGATTCTAGAAATATTATAAAATTTTCCCAAATTATGACAGTCATTTCTTCTGACTATCTATCTCCATTAGTATTCATTGTCTTGAAAGACTACCTAGACGACCTTGGAGTTCTCGAACAGCAAGATATTTAACCTCTAGGGAATGAACTTTAACAAGACACCTCAATTGTAACAAACGATAGTCAAAATGTGGGCAAATCTTCATTAATTTGGAAAAATTAACAGTCAGTGCAAAAGTGAGTGATAGGGTTGTGAGAGAAGTTGATGGTTGGAGATGCAATATTGATAGCCATTAGCATCAATGAGATTGATAACAAAAAGAACAATAAAGTTTCTTAATCATCTCATCATCAGATGACAAGTTGATCCATCTTGAAATTAGTTACAACCTAGTAATCAATGGCTAAATATTTTCTAATTGAATCACAAAGTCCTTTGGATTATCCAGAGGTCAACAATAACTATAATCTCGCTTCTGATCTAGCTGATGCTGGTAATGATGTTACCTTATTTTTAATCGAAAATGGTGTGTTAGCGTCTCGTTCTGCTGTTGCTTCTCAAGGATTAACCAATCTAGAGAAAGTGAAGTTATTAGTGGATAAATTTTCCTTAGATGAAAGAGGAATTGAAACCACAGAATTAGGGGCTAAAATAGAAGTTTCTACCGTTGCATCTATTGTGGATGCCATGAGTGAAGGACAAAAAATGATGTGGTTATAAGTAATAGGAGAAACCAAGCAAATGAGTAAAAAAGTTCTAAGTTTTTTGTTAATGGATGGTCCTTTTGAACAGGCCAGAACCACCACTGCTTTTCGCATGATTGATGCTGCCTTAGATAAGGGACACGATGTTAAAGTATTTACTTATGAAGGGGGCGTTTCTTTAGCATTTGCCCACCAAAAACCCCATGCTAATAGTGTGCATGGTCGTACCTTTGACGAAGAAAATCATCCTTTAACTAAAGATTGGGTCACAGCTTTATTTAATAAAGCAAAAAGTAAAGGCTGTGAATTAGAATGGGTTAATTGTGGGCTTTGCGTCGATGAGAGAGGAGTTAACGAGGCTGTAGAAGGTTGTCGTCGTGGCGCACCCAAAGACTTTTGGGAATGGTCTAAAGAAGCAAGTGGAACCTTAGTTATTGGCACAAAATAAGGAGCAAAATGAAAGTATTACAAGTAATTCAATCCGCTTATCGTTGTACCATTGAAGAACAAGACGATCCCGTTGTTTGGTTTATTCAAGTGTTAGAAAGTATCGGCGGTGACGTTGATATTGTCTTACGGGCTAATGCGGTTAATTATGCCCTCAAAGGACAAGTAGTTGAAGGGCTTTCTTTTGGGGAATGGAAGCAAAGTTTTCCTGCTAAACTTGATAAAGATTTACAACAATGTCTTGACAAAGGCATGAAGGTTTATGCTATTAGCGAAGACATTTCTAAACGAGGCATTCCCGAAGGTAAATTATTAGAAGGAATTGAAAAAATATCCTTTAAAGAATTACCAAGTTTATTTGATCAATACGAACAAGTTTGGCATTGGTAAATTCAGTGGGGTCAATTCATATAATTGACCCTTCTCAATAATTGATGAAAGATGAAAATAATAACTCCTATATTAATTAAAATATCTTTAGTTATCCATCTTTAGCTTTAATTAACTTTTAATTGATTAACTTATACATCAGCTTTTATGTCCGGTTGCATCTAAAATGATGCTACAATAGACATCGAATTAGACATCAGTTACAGGATGAAAGAGTCAACCGTTCGCACCACCTTAACTTTACCCTCAGAACTCTTAGAAGCCGCAGATCAAGTAGTGAGTTCGGGAAAAGCCAAAAGCCGTAATCAATTCGTTGCTCAGGCAATAGAACATGAATTAACAGCCTTAAGACAAGCCGAAATTGACACTCTTCTCACAGAAATGGCTCAGGATAAAGATTATCAATCCGAGGTTTTAAAAATGGAGGCTGAATTTTCCCCCGCCAGTTGGGAAGCTTTACAGTTAGAAGAGCAATCATGAAACGAGGGGAAATTTATGATGCGCGTCTAGAACCGGTTGAAGGTTCAGAGCAAGGGGGGACTCGTCCAGTGATTATTGTCAGTCGTGACGCAATCAATGCTTATAGTCCCGTCGTTTTGGCTGTTCCCTGCACCACATATCGATCTAATAAACGAATTTATCCCACCCAAGTCTTAATCAAAGCTAGTGATGGAGGCTTAATTTCAGATTCGATCGCTATGGCCGACCAAGTTAGGGTTTTATCAAAAACCCGTTTGTTAAAGTTACGAGGGACTCTCAATAATGAGAAGATCGCTCAATTAAATCAAGCTCTACTGATTGCTTTAGATTTACCCGGTCAATACTAAATGATGTCTTATTCAAAAACCCATCACTTTTGCAACTTGTGATAATTCGGGTTTAATGCCAGATTTAACTTGATTGTTACTATGTTGAATGGCACAGTCAGGATCTTTTAAGCCATTACCAGTTAATACACAAACCACCGTAGACTCTGCCGGGACTTGATCTTTAACCTTCAATAAACCAGCAACAGAAGCTGCACTAGCAGGTTCACAGAAGACCCCTTCATGGCCAGCCAAAATACGATAAGCCTCTAATATCTCCTCATCACTAACAGCATTAAACTCTCCTTGACTGGCATCTCTTGCCCCCCAAGCTTTGTCCCAGTTGGCCGGGTTGCCGATACGAATAGCTGTGGCTAAAGTTTCCGGATCAGGTATAGGTTGTCCCGCCATAAACGGCGCGGCCCCTGCTGCTTGAAAACCCATCATTTTCGGCAGTTTATCAGTTTTCCCTAAACTATGGTATTGACAAAAACCCATCCAATAGGCACTAATATTCCCAGCATTACCCACAGGAATACATAACCAGTCGGGGGCATTTCCTAACACATCCACCACCTCAAAAGCGGCGGTTTTTTGCCCTTCCAAACGGTAAGGATTAAGGGAGTTGACCAAAGTAACAGGATAATTTTTGGCCATATTTTTGACCACAGTTAAAGCATCATCAAAGTTTCCTTCAACGGCGATGACTTCTGCCCCGTATAATAAAGCTTGAGCCAGTTTTCCTAAAGCTACATACCCATCAGGAATAATCACAAACGCCCGCATTCCGGCCCGTCTAGCGTAGGCAGCAGCAGCAGCAGAAGTATTGCCTGTACTTGCACAAATAACGGCTTCTGCACCTTCTTCCTTGGCTTTAGAAATAGCCATGGTCATACCTCGATCTTTGAAGCTACCGGTCGGGTTCAAACCATCGTATTTGACAAACACTTTGACCCCTTTACCTACTTGTTGAGAAATGTAGGGAACGGGAATAAGAGGGGTGTTGCCTTCGAGGAGGGTGACAACTGGGGTGTTTTCTGTAACAGGAAGATAGGGACGGTAGGTTTCTATTAGACCCGGCCAAGGTTTAACGTCTGAAGAGGGTGTGATTGTTATTGAGTTGGGTACTGAAGAAGAAGACGTTAATGGTTGAACAATCATGGGTTTGACATTTGATGACTCTAATCCATTTTAACTTAATTCAGTAAATTATCTATTTCCTGGTAACGAGAAGTTCCTGTTTCTCCTTGTTGTCTTAATAATTCCTTCGCTTTTTTAATATCTGCGATCGCTTCTTCCCTATTGCCTAATTGTAAATAGACTTTTGCCCTTTCTATGTAGAGATCGGGCATGGTTTGGTTCAGGGCTAAAGCTTGAGTCAAGTCAGCCATTGCTGCTTGATAATTATTAATTCTAGTATAGGCAAGCCCTCGATTATAATAAGCTTCTACTTCACTAGGACTGAACTGTAAAATTTTGCTAAACAGTGCGATCGCCCCTTGATAATCTCCTTGAATTCCTTTTTCCATCCCTTGAATTAATAACTCATTGAGATAGGGATCACTAATATAGATTTGAGAGATCGTCGAGTAATTTTTTCTTAAACTCTCATTAAGAGACTGACTGAAAACTAGATCAGGAAAACTAAGAAAGACGAAAATTAGTAAGCCTACCACTAAGCGAGAAATTTTTGTTGATAAAGACACGGTTTATTCCCTAATTATCAATGACCTATTAATCGGTATAGCAAACAAAATTGAATGACAAGACGATTTTAAACATATTCTTCAATTTTTGCACTTTCAATTAAAGCAAAGACTGCTATTGAATGAAGTCAGAAGTCTCTATAATTAACAAAGTAAGTTATTATTTCTGATCAAACAAAACTTGATGATTGACACTTCATTTATAAAACGATTTCGCTGGTTAGGTTTAATTTTAATCAGTACCTTACTGGTCTTAATTTCTCGTTTACCGGCCGTTGCTCAAACCCCGAAACACTACACAGAGTTAGAGTTTCCCCCTTTAGCGGAAATTTCTCTACCTAAATACGAACGCTACCAACTTAGCAACGGGATGGTTATCTATTTAATGGAAGATAATCAGTTACCTTTAGTTAGGGGAAGTGCTTTAATTAAAACAGGTTCACGACTGGAACCGGCCCAAAAAGTTGGCCTCGCTCAAACTACTGGTAGTTTGATGCGTTTAGGGGGAACCCAAGAACATTCTGCCAACGAAATTAACCAACTTTTAGAACAACGGGCCGCTAGGGTTGAAGTTTCTATTGGTACAAGTTCGGGTAGTGCCGGGTTTAATACCCTCAGTGAAGATTTAGAGACGGTTTTTAACCTCTTTAGCGAAGTATTACAAGAACCTGCTTTTTCGCCTCAACTCCTCAGTTTAATCAAAAACCAACAACAGGGGAGTATTGCTCGTCGTAATGATGATCCGGGGAGTATTGCTAGTCGGGAGTTAGGCAAACTAATTTATGGGGAAGAGAGTCCTTATGCTCGAACTATCGAGTACGAAACTATCGATAATATTACCCGTGATGATGTGGTTGCTTTTTATGAGAAATATGTGCGGCCTGAGAACATTATTTTAGGCATTGTAGGGGATTTTGAAACAAAGGCCATGAAATCCTTGATCGAGAATACTCTGGGAAAATGGCAACCTAATACCCCAGAACTGGAGATAAATATTCCCTCAGCCCAACAAAAACAAGGCCAGGGGGTCTTTTTCGTCAATCAACCTCAACTGAATCAAAGTAATGTCTTATTGGGGCATTTAGGTGGCAAATTGGATAGTCCTGATTATCCTGCATTGTCGGTGGTAAACGGTTTATTGAACGGGTTTGGGGGTCGTCTCTTTAATGATTTGCGATCGCGTAAAGGGTTGGCTTACACTGTTTACGGGTTTTGGAGTCCTGGTTATGATTATCCTGGGGTGTTTATTGCGGGTGGTCAAACTGCTTCTGAAACTACTGTAAAGTTTATTAGTTCTTTGCTCGACGAAATTAAACAAGTACAAATTAGTCCTATTTCTTCTGATGAATTGGACTATGCAAAAGAGTCGATTTTAAACTCGTTTGTCTTTAAGTTTGAGAACCCATCTCAAACGTTATTCCGTCTCCTCACTTATGAATATTATGGCTATCCTCAAGACTTTATTTTCGACTATCAAAAAGGAGTTAAAGCAACTACTATTGAGGAGGTACAAAGGGTTGCTCAAGAATACTTAAAACCGGAAAATATTGTCACTTTGGTGGTGGGGAATGAAGAAGAAATTAATCCTCCTTTATCTCAACTAGGACAAACGGTTAAATCTATTGATGTCACTATTAGGGGAGAGGCTAAAAGTTAAGACAAAATTTGTAGGGGCTTAATAATATTAAGCCCTGATAATCTATAATTAAAATTATTCACTTTATAGATAATGTCATCTTTAACTATTCAATAAAATTGATAATAATAGTGAACAAGTTACACAATTAAATATCTTACATACTATCTATGTGGATGCAGAAAGAACAGCAGATTTTCAAATGACTAGAGGTATCAATAACATCATCGAGAATGAAGGTAATGAAGATGGTATCACTGCTTTTATTTTAGATCGTAATTTGCCTGTGGATGAAATTGAAGCAGCAAACTTAGCTCAAGAAGTTATTAATAATCCTCCTAAACAGGGTTTTTTAAGTATCTCTAATGCTTTACAATGGCGGTTACAATATAGAAGAGTTATTTCTCTTGCTGGACAAGAAGAGGGTTTGATAGACATTTATCGAACGAATTAATAATGAAGAAAAAATCTAACAATAAAATTGAATATGGAGACTTCCAAACACTAATTAATAAACTACAAGCAACATCAAAGGTATAGTCTCTTAATTCTGGATACCAAGTTAACTCTTTAGTTTGTAACCACTTGTCTATATATTGTTGAGTAATTTCTGTCATTTTCGGAATATAACTATTTAACGCCCTGGGTTTAAAAGCTTGGGCTAATAATTTCCGTCTAGAAGTATGAAAAGTACCATCTTTAACAGCCAAAGATAATTTTCCTAAGAGAATACGGGTACTTTTTGGCCAAGTTGAAACAACATATTGATTTTCGTTACGGAATAAAAATTGATTAGCTTCCGCACCAATCATAGTAACAGTATCATTACCAAAGATATTAGTTTTATAAACTTGACCATATTTTTTGACTTTCTTCTTACCAAAATCAGGATCAAATAAAAAACTAATGGTTTCACCGATCAACGGTAGTCCTTTATCTCCAGGGGGTAAAGATGCAGGTTTTTTGCTTTCTAATTGTGTCATTTTTGATTGATTAAAATTAAAGATTGCTCTATTAATCTTTAATTGTAATACCAATTTCCTAAAGTAGGGGTCAACGGCCGTTGACCCCTACAAGATAAAAGAAAAAGGGGCAATATTGCCCCTTCCAACCAACTTAAAAAAAGGATTTAAACCACACTAAAAACAATCACAAAACCTAAAACTGCCCCAAACACAATTAAGGCATAAAATTGGGCGCGACCATTTTCCAGATATTTCAACCCTTCCCCACTCACTAGAGTAGCTAAACCAGTCAAATTCACCGCGCCATCAATAACACGATAATCCACTTCCATAATTTGACGGGCTAAGCGACGACATCCCATAACAAATACATTATTGTAAACATCATCGAAATACCACTTATTGAGGGAAAACTGATACAATGCAGGGAACTTATCTGCGATCGCTTTGGGATCAATTTTGTGTTGTAAATACATCAAAGAAGCGATGGTAATACCAATCAAAGCAATACCAACAGAATTTCCGGCCATGATACCAAACTCAGTCCAGTCGAAGTGAGAAACCTCTTCTATAACCTCTCCTGGGGCGTATATAAAGCTTTCAAATGTATTATCCCAAGGTTTACCCAATAAACCGATCAACGTGGAAGGAACGGCTAAGATAAGCAGGGGTAGGGTCATAGTCAAAGGAGACTCATGGGGATATTCGCTATGGCCATGATCATCGTGACCATGATCTTCGCTATCATGATCCAATTCCTTGACATCCATTGCCCCAGGACCAAACACAGGAGCAACTGCTGCTGATAACTCGGCCCGAATGTCCATATCATTGCCTCGGAAGTCTCCTTCAAAGGTCATAAAATACATCCGGAACATATAAAAAGCAGTTAAACCTGCCGTTAACCAACCCACTAACCATAAACTGGGGTTTGCTTCAAAAGCTAAACCTAAAATTTCGTCTTTTGACCAAAAACCGGCAAAAGGAGGAATTCCACAAATAGCTAAAGTTCCGATCAAAAACGCTAAAGAAGTGAGGGGCATATATTTTCTCAGTCCCCCCATTAAACGCATATCCTGGGCCAAGACCGGATCATGTCCTACAACCTCTTCCATGCCATGAATAACGGACCCAGAACAGAGGAATAACATTGCTTTAAAATAAGCATGGGTCATCAGGTGAAACAGTCCAGCAGTATACGCACCGATACCCATAGCCATCACCATGTAACCCAGTTGGGAAATAGTCGAGTAAGCTAAACCCTTCTTAATATCGTTTTGAGTTAAAGCGATCGTTGCTCCTAAAAATGAGGTGACGGCCCCAGTCCAAGCAATAGTTGTCATGGCCACAGGGATGTTCTCAAACACAGGATACATCCGCGCTACCAAGAACACACCTGCTGCTACCATCGTCGCAGCGTGAATCAAGGCAGAAATAGGTGTGGGGCCTTCCATTGCGTCTGGTAGCCAAACATGAAGGGGAAACTGTGCCGATTTAGCTACAGGTCCGAGGAAGACTAAGACAGCGAATAATGCTGCTAATGCCGGGGCGATCATTCCGGAAGAAACTAACCCTTCTAAACGTTCCCCCATCAGATCAAATTCAAAGGTTCCGGTGGCCCAGTAAATACCTAACATTCCCAGAAGCAGGCCGAAGTCACCGACACGGTTGGTGACAAACGCTTTTTGGCAAGCATCGGCCGCTGCTTTGCGATCGAACCAGAAACCGATGAGAAGATAGGAACACATCCCCACCAATTCCCAGAAGATATATACCTGCACTAAATTAGGACTGATTACTAAGCCCAACATGGACGCGCTAAATATACTTAAGTAAGCATAAAAGCGGACATAACTTGGATCGTGGGCCATGTAACCATCGGTATAAACCATCACCAAAAAGGCCACTGTGGTGACGATGACACACATCAAGGCACTAATATGATCCAGGGTGTAACCCATTTGTAGAGTAAAATTGCCGGCTGCTGCCCATTCGATCATCTGAGTGTATTCTTCATGACCTTGGATTTGACTCCACAACAGGGCAAAAGATAACACCATCGACGCGCCTATCAGGGAAATAATAAATACTGCGTTGACTTGTCTGAGGCGGTTGGTTGCTTCATTAAAGGAAATTAAGCCTAAGCCTACCACCATCGCCCCCAACAAGGGCAACACTGGAATAAGCCAGGCGTATTG
Organism: Crocosphaera sp.; assembly: GCA_051439625.1. Classification (GTDB taxonomy): domain Bacteria; phylum Cyanobacteriota; class Cyanobacteriia; order Cyanobacteriales; family Microcystaceae; genus Crocosphaera. The sequence goes on from JBFRWO010000416.1 coordinate 11,594, forward strand.
ATAAAGAGGTTCCATAGAGTAATGCCTAATTTATTTGTTTTGCTACATAAAACCGATACAATGCGCCATCATAAGACGCATTAAAGTTTACTTCCTGCTTCACCCAGAACCGTCGCCGGCAACGGACTTCAATACGCGCCCACAGGTGGCACGTCCAGTCCTCCTCTGTCCACAGGCTAACACGGTATATCCTACCGCTTGATTGGCTAACACTTTAGCTCTACCTTAGTTGATAGATAACGCTAACCCTTCAGTTATAGACTTTTTTTAAGGAATTCTTCAACGAATCAAGGGAGAGAGCATCTCCCCAAACTCCCCAAGTCTTTTAGTGAGCAGGATGCTCACACTCCCTCATCTTCCCACACTCCCCACACTGCTCATCAAATTCCAAAGATAATTTTTCTATAAAAAGGCAATAAGATTTTCTAATTTTTATCGACTAATTCGAGATATTTACTAAACAATTATACTGAGAATTTCAGTGATTTCACTCTTGAATTTTTCTTGAAAACAAAGAACTTTTTTGTTTCTTTATACTACTACTAATATATTTACAAAATCTTTAAAAGATGTTGATTTTATAAAGAAATAATTTCTCTGTAAATACTTGCACAATAAGAAAAAAATGATAAGCTGTTATGTGTAAATCCCCAGAATTATGTTTAACTATTTATTTCTATGAACCTCACTAACCTTCTGCCGCTTATCAGAAAAAATAACTATCATAATGGTGCTACGTTGACAGAAGCATTATTAGGAAGTAGTTTAATGTCCTTAGTTGTTGGTCTAGCTGGATGGAGTTTAGTACACTCTACAATCCTTGATCAAAAAGCATCAGCAAAAGGTGACATTCAATATAATTCCAACCGCGCGTTAGAATTTATTGCAGACGAAGTTAAACTAGGTATCAAAATTGAATCTGATGCAGTTGCAGCTTTATCAGAAGCACCTGACTTTACTCTTCCTAATGGAGCAAAACCCATTCTCGTTTTAAAAGTACGAGATTTCGAGCAACGGGTTATTTACTATACAAAACCAGCAGAAGGTATTTGGGATGGTCCTTATATGATGGAGCGATGGGGTCCTGATTTTAATGCAGAGGGAGAATATAATCCAACGCAAATTAATGACCCTAAAACTTGGAAAACTCATGTTGTAATGGATAGAATTGATGACACACCAGAAACTCCAAATTGTCCCAGAGATTGGCAAGCAAGTAATAGTAATTCAACTCGAGGATTTAACGCTTGTGTTAACCCCGATGAAAAACTGGTAAAACTGAACATAGCAACTACTGTGGATAACAAAACTTGGCAGAAGAATGTTAATTATCAAGTTGAAACTATGGCCTTTGCTAGAAGTAGTATATTTACTATTACAAATAACAAGTTAACTCCTAATACACCTTCTGATATCAAGTTTGAAGTTTTAGGAGGTGAGATTACTTGTAGTGCAGAAGGGGTAAATATTCCTGTTGAAACTAATCTTTATATTAATGAAAATAAGCAAACTTGGAACACGAATTCTCCTTTAACTTTACCCAATCAAGCGGCCGGAACTAGCTTTGATGTGGAATCAATTTCAGGGGATGGCTCAATCTGTAATGGTTTAGGAATGACTGTATCTACCACTGATACGAATACACCACAAGTTGTGGTTTTGGTTAATGGTGACGATGTCCCTAATATTACCCCTTTTGCTAATCAAAATACTATTGATTTCTTTTTACGAGAGTATGTGGAAGATGGCAAAGTAAAAATTGCTGAAAATCAGGCTATCTATTTATTTGAGTTAGGAACAACTAATCAAGAGTCATCAGCTTTTGATTTACAAGATAATGTTGTTTTGGCAACGGTTGACCCCTCTAATTAATACCTATTTTTTCAACTCTAGTGACATATTTTTGTAGGGGTCAACGGCCGTTGACCCTTTCACGGATTTAAAACTGTTTTTTAGCATAGTATATCCTGGAGAAACAAAAAAAATCATAACTCCCAATTCCTAACTCCTAACTCCTAACTCCTAACTCACGTTTGAAAAGTTCTTTTATGGGTAAATACGTAAGTATTTTTTGTTTGATTAATTATTCCGAGATATTTACTATAAAACCCTTCTGGAAAATTAAATAATTTCACGGTTTGTTTTTTTAAAAAAACTGTAGTATCATCTTTTTTAATACTTTACATTATCAGTGATTTTTTTATAAAATCTTTAAATCATCCTTAATTACAACAATTGAAAATTAATTCAGCAAATCCTTTCAGTTTCTTAAGCAAATGATAACCTGTTTTTTGTAAGTATCCACGATTAATTGAATCTATTCTCGTCATGAAAATCACTCACTTTTTACGACTTATCAAAAAAAATAATCCCTATGCTGGTTTTACTTTAACACAATTATTAGCAGGAAGTCTTTTAAGTTCCTTGGTTATTACTATAGCTGGATGGGGTTTAGTACACTTTCTATCTGTAGACCAAAAAGCATCAGCAAAAGGTGATATTCAATATAATTCTAACCGCGCTTTAGCATTTATTGCAGACGAAGTTAAACTAGCTACAACAATCGAATCTGATGCAGTTGCAGCTTTAGCAAAAGCACGTGAATTTACTCTTCCTGATGGAGCACAACCCATTCTCGTTTTACAACTACGAGATCTCCCTGAACCGGTTATTTACTATACAAAAGAAGCAGAAGGTGTTTGGGATGGTCCTTATATGATGGAGCGATGGGGTCCTGGTTTTGAAGCAGATGGAGAATATGATTCAACGGACATTAATAACCCCGAAACTTGGGAATCTGATGTTGTAATCGATAGAATTGATGACACACCAGAAAATCCAAATTGTCCCAGAGATTGGCAAGCAAGTAATACTAATTCAACTCGAGGATTTAATGCTTGTGTTAACCCCCAAAAAAAATTGGTAAAACTTAATTTAGCTACTACAACAGATAATACAACTTGGAATGAAAATGTTAATTATCAAGTTGAAACTATGGCCTTTGCTAGAAGTAGTCCTATGTTTACTGTTATGAACAATGGGTTAACCATTAATACACCTTCTGATGTCAAGTTTGAAGTTTTAGGAGGTGAGATTACTTGTGGTGCAGGAGGGGAAAATGTTACTGTTCAAACTAATCTTTATATTAATCAAAATAAGGAAACTTGGGACACAAATTCTCCTTTAACTTTATCCGAGCAAGCAGCCGGAACTACTTTTGATGTGGAATCAATTTCAGACGGTAGACCAAACTGTAATATAAATATGGAAGTATCTACTGATGATGAGAATACATCACAAGTTATGGTTTTGGTTAATGGTGACGATGTTCCTGATATTACCCCTTTTGCTAATCAAAATACTATTGATTTCTTTTTACAAGAATACGTGGAAGATGACAAAATAAAAATTGCTGAAAATCAGGCTATCTATTTATTTGAGTTAGGAACAACTAATGAAGAATCATCAGCATTTGATTTACAAGATAATGTTGTTTTAGCAACGGTTGACCCCTCTAATGAATAGCACTTTTTAATTGGGTGTATCAATATTGCGGTTCAATAAATGTGGGGAGTGTGGGGAGTGTGGGGAGTGTGGGAAGTTGAGCAATTTTAATATTTAATATATTGAAATAATATAATTTTTCCTTTTTTTGCAGGGAGGTTTCGACGAAACTTCCCTTTAATATGGGCCAACGGAAATTAATAACCTTTCACATTTTTGTATTTTTGTCAAGTAATGAGCAATCATACTCGGCTATTTTTTAGTACAAAAGTTCAAAATAAAGACTGAAAATAGTAATTTATCGGTTGAGGAGGAAGCTACAAGAACGAAATAATTAGGGTTATAGATGCTTTTTTAAAAATTAGACATAATGGCTACAGATTTTTATTCTTGTCCATCATACCATAAAGGCTTGACTTCGTTACTTATTAATAATTATTTTCATTAGTTGTCAAGAGCAGTAAAATGCTAATCTTTTATATTTTAAAATTTAATCTAATCAAAGATAATAAAAACTTATATAATGAGGCTATTTATGATCATTTCAGCAAAATAGTTCACTTGTCTCTTCCATATTTAGTGTCTTGTGCTTAATATTGTAGATCCGAACGCTACATATAGAGCTTGGTAGGTTAAGCGGTTAGTTGTTGAGATTAACCCGTCGCCTTGGGTTATGGAGTTTCTGGGAATTCAATTATCGGGAGAAGAGAAGATGAACCATCAACAGGAATGGTTAAATAGTTGCGTTGATGAGCAACTGATAGAACTGAATGTAAGGACATTAGAGGGGGTTTCCCCTTGTGAACACTTATTATACTCTGATGAACTTCCCCGACGAAACGACGGTAGACTCACTCACCCTATTTTAAAGCGTTATGAACATACAGAACAAGGAGGTTGGTGGTGTTCAGGAATTGATGTGATTACAGGAGATCAAGACCTTTGGGGATGCTTTAAACCCAAGCAACCACGACTGAGTTATGACCAGGGTAAACCCATTAAGTACTAACATCCACCCCAAACCCCAACTGTAATCTTTGCATTAAAAGTTCCCTTACATTTATGGGATACTATAGCGCAACAGTACGGCATTGATTTGACTGGGGATAGCATTGATTCAACGCAACCAGATGGGGGGTTTTGGCAATGGGTGATGGATCATCCTTCGATCCCTCTGTGTATTACCGAAGGCGCGAAAAAAGCAGGAGCTTTATTAACAGCAGGATATGTTGCGATCGCTCTTCCCGGTATTAATAATGGCTATCGTACCCCAAAAGATGAACAGGGAAACCGTATTGGTAAATCTTATTTAATTCCTCAGTTAAAGAAAGTAGTCGATGGCAAAAGAGAGATTTATCTAACTTTCGATCAAGATAGTAAACCGAATACTATCAAAGCAGTTAACCATGCTATTAGAAAATTAGGTTATTTATTAACGCAAACAGGATGTCCAGTAAAAATCATCAATTGGAAATCGGAGGAAGGTAAAGGGGTTGATGATCTACTGATTAATCAGGGAAAAAAAGTTTTTGATGACTATTATCAAAAGGCTTTACCTTTGGAGATCTGGAAAGCCAGAGAATTTACCCAATTAACTCATGCAGTCGATGTGGAAATTAATCGTCGTTATCTTCCCAGTTTAGTCATTCCTGATACAGCCAAATTAGTGGGTATTAAATCTGGTATTGGCACAGGAAAAACCGAAGCATTAGCAAAAATTGTCAAAACAGCGATCGCTAAAAAACAAAAAGTCTTAGTCGTTGGTCATCGTATTAAATTAGTCGAACAGTTATGTCAACGGTTTGGACTCCCTTATATTACAGAAATTAGCAATCATGTTGTTGAGCAATCATTAGGTTATGTGTTATGTATTGACTCTCTACACGAAAATTCTCAAGCTAAATTTAATCCTGAAGACTGGAAAGATAGTTTGGTTATTATTGATGAAATAGAACAATTCATTTGGCACGCTTTAAACTCTGATACTTGTAGAAGTAACCGTGTTATTATTTTGAGATGTTTTAAGCAATTAATACAAACTATTTTGCATAGCAAGGGTAAAATTTTTGTTGCAGATGCTGATCTAAGTGATGTTTCCTTAGATTACTTAATAACGTTGTCGGGAATTGATATACAGCCTTTTATCGTTCAAAATTACTGGAAACCTATCTCAAAAGAAACATGGACTGGGTATCACTATCCTGAAACAACTCCTAAACATTTTCTTCGAGATTTAGTCGAACATATTCGAGAAGGGGGGAAACCCTTTGTTTGTTTATCAGCGCAAAAAATAACCAGTAAATGGGGAACACAAACCTTAGAATTTTATCTCAAACAACAGTTCCCAGAAGCTAAAATTTTACGCATTGATTCCCAATCATTGACCAATCCTAATCACCCTGCTTATCAATGTATGACTCAACTCAATGAGATATTAAAAAACTATGATATTGTCTTAAGCAGTCCCGCTATTGAAACAGGGGTTAGTATTGATATAAAAGGTCACTTTACATCAGTCTGGTGTCTTGCTCAAGGGATACAAACCCCTACATCTGTTATTCAATCTTTAGGAAGAATCAGAGATAACATACCTCGCTATTTATGGTTGAATTCCTACGGTTTTAATAAAGTAGGCAATGGTTCAACATCGATTCCTAACTTATTAACATCAGGTCATCGTTTAACGCACTTGAATATTCGATTATTACAACAATCTGATTTGGAATCCTTAGACGATTTAGATACCGGTTTTCAAGCAGAATCTTTATTATGTTGGGGAAAAATATCGGTGAGAATTAATGCACAAATGATTCACTATCGAGAAACAATTATTAGACTAAT
>JBFRWO010000417.1:0-2924 GCA_051439625.1 Crocosphaera sp.
TACTCAACATATTTATCCTTGTCAGTGGAACATCCTACCTTTTGGTTTGAAATGATTAGAATATCATTTTCCCAATACCAAACAAGTTTGTTTAATTCTTGTTTGATGAGTTTCAATCTTTTTATGGATTGATGTTTTCTAATGTGTTCCATATCTAAGGCAGTTTTTTCATCGTGGCAATGTCCGTGAATAAGCTGAAGGTTTTTGTATTCATCCTTACCTCCTAAAGCGATGGCTAGGATATGGTCAACCTCTAGAATGTCTCCTTCTCGGAAGTGTAGGCAACACCAAGGACATACGCCTTTTTGTCTCTTGAGCAGTGATGCTTTTCGAGTAGGCATTTCGGGGTGTTTCCCCATCCTGGTACTCCAGTAAACTAGATTTCCGTTGAACGGACTGTCTTTGCCTTTAACCTTCACATATTTGTTGCTACTGCTTCCAAATTCTGTATGTGTTAGTAACCGTAGGGGGTTCGCTTCCCCTTGTCTGGTAGCAAAGACCCAGTTTTTATTGCCGATTTTTGTCCAATATTTCTTACAAGCTTTGTACCAGTCTCCTGTACGGTGACGGCTCCAAGCTCGTAGTTTTTGGAACAGAAGATTATCTTGCCTTGTAAGTTCTCCCGTTGTTTGAGCATCAGAGAATAGGTAGTAATTTGTCCATCCTCTAATGATAGGATTAAGCTCTTTGATTAGTAGGGCTTGATGGGAGTATTTATGTTTATTAACAACTCTTTTTAATTCAAGTTGATGTTTCTTACAGGCATCCTTTGAGGGGGTGATGAGGGTTCTAAAGCCTAATTTTTCTTTAGTGCTAGGATGAATTGAACTTCTATATTTTCCTATGGGAAATTGTCGGATATGATATCCTAAAAAGTCAAACCCAGCTTTCCCGTCTTCGCTTAGTTCTGGGTTCAGAGTGTGGGCGATTCTGGTTTTAGAGGGCTTTAGTTCCAATCCAATGTCCTTTAACCACTTAGAGATTAACTCTCTGCATCTTTGGACAACGGTTAGGTCTTTATGTATTAGGAGGAAATCATCGGCGTATCGGATGAACGTCAATGACTTCACTTTTTCTTGCCATCCTACTTGGTGGTTATTTCTCCTTATATCAAGAGTCTTGGCAAATTCCATTAACATCTTTTCCATTCCGTGAAGGGCAATGTTTGCTAATAGAGGGCTAATCACACCCCCTTGCATAGTTCCCTCAGATGTGGCAGTAAATACCCCTTGGTCTATGACTCCAGATTTTAACCAGGCTTTGATTTGTTGCCTGACTTTACCCGTGTAACCGAGTTTTTGGAGTAGGGCTAAGTGGTTGATGCGGTCAAAACATTTGGCTATATCGGCATCCAGGACGTATTTAGTTCTTAACTGAATGCTGTTTTTAATTGACCAAATAGCATCATGACATGACCTTCCTGGTCTAAAACCATAACTGTTTGGCTCAAATTGTGCCTCCCATTCGGGTTCTAGTGCTGTCTTAACTAAATTTTGTAAGGCACGGTCGTAAATTGTTGGTATTCCTAATGGTCGTTCTTCATCTTTTCCTGGTTTGGGTATCCATACCCTACGGGTTGGTTTACTTTTTCCAGTAATTCTGAGTTGACCTACGAGGTTCATACGGGCTTCTGGGGATAATACCTTGATACCATCCACTCCTGCCGTCTTTTTTCCACGATTATCTTGTGTTACCTTTCTGACCGATAGCACTTTGTTAGACCAGGAACTCATCAGGGTTTTCTGGAGTTTTCTAACTTGTTTTACATCTTCACGACGAGATGCTGCGTAAATCCTCGTTTGCAGCTTATGGACGGCTCTTTCGGCTTTACGCCAATTGATTTCGTCCCATCCCACAGTCTTCGATTTTGAATCTGTATTAGGCATATTTTCTGCTACTGGTAGCTTTACACATCGATATATTGCGAGTCACGTCTGCTTATCCTGGGCATTACCCCATCCTTTTTTCTGGCGTTACCTGTAAATTCAGGTTAGGCATTTGCTTCTTGACCCATCTCTCACAATTTCACCATACGGTTTTGACGATACCTACCAGTTAATCTGGGGGTGAAATTGCGTTACTTCGTTCCTGTGTTCCATTGGTTGAGTCCTTTAGGGTTCATCTCTCCGCCTATGTAGGCTGATTGTGCGATACGATGTAGCGCAAGCATCGTATATCTTTGTCCTTTCCCGTTGTTTCGGGTGGCAGGGTTGGAGAAATCCAAAGCTTATTTACCCTGCTTCCGTTTTTGAGACGGTTCAGTAGATGATTCGTTTATCTACCCCACGATTTTCTATTCCTTGATGTTATCTCAGTCCAGGTCGCTTATGAGACTCTTACTTACGGTTAGACGTTTTCAGCAATTATCGTTCTTCCCGTTTTCACTCCCGCTTTTAAATCTGGGTTGTCATCCTAGATTTAAGGGAAACTTCTCTCTCTTGTTGCCAAGAGGGACGCTGTGTGTTTTCAACTCCGCACAAGAGCGCAAAGACTTGGTTTTCTAGGTTACTCACCTCACTTTGATGGAACACAAGTTATCATTTCAGTTAAGGATTAAAGTGCGAACTCAACCTATTGGTTACTTAACTGAGAAGCCCTACATCCCTCCTCTTTTGAGAGGATTTCGTAGGAACGAATCGCACTGCGCCGTAAACGGCGGGGCTTGAACCCCTACTTTTTTGGTCATGATAATTTGTGTATGGCCTACGCTATCTAATTCTTTAATTAACAAATTGTTTGGAATATTTAATTTAATCTCTTTGTTCATAAACATTTAATTCAAAATTATCTAACTCCCAAGTACCGAATAATTGTTGAGATTTCTGTAAATTGTAACCTAATTCTAAAATACTTTTAACTTCTTGTTTTTGTTCTTCTGTGCTTGCTTTTCCCCAAACAGGACGTTCACTATCTAACCATAAAAT
>JBFRWO010000418.1:0-3528 GCA_051439625.1 Crocosphaera sp.
AGAACCGGTTGCACCTTTGATTTTTAATGGAGCAAAAACAAACATAAATTCGTAAACTTTATTATCAACTAATTCACTCAAATCTAAATTTTCTATATTGGTAATACCATGTTTAACCATCCATTCAATATGACAGTCAAAAGGACGGTTGATATCTTCTCCTGGAACTGCTTCTGTTCCCGCCGTATCTGACCCTACCATCGCAATTTTTTGGCGAGATAAATAACGACAAGCGGTAATACCTGGTCCGGGTTCTCCTGCATTAAATAACTGTGTATTTTTATCTTTTTCTTCCTCGCTTAAACTATCCCAATCATTTCCCCAATAATTACCATGTCCGGTATAAAATAAAACAACATCTCCTTGTTTAATAGGGGCAATTCTTTGCTTTTTAATAGTTCCTTTAATATCATCAACTGTAATAATTCCAGGTTCATTTTTAGCCTTTCCTGTGGGAACTGGTAAACGTTCAACTCCCTTATAAGCAGCTACATCTAATAACACTCCTCTCGTAACATATCCTTTTTCAGCTATTTTTTCCACTCCTAATTTATTCAACCCGTAAGCGGTGCCAAATTCTTCTAAAAAATGACCATTATAAAAATAATTTCCTTTAGATGTATTGACCCCAACATGACCTAAACCATCAAATTGTGTGCCAACTTGTCCTAAGTCTGCTATCACAAACTCATCATTATAAACAATCCCATTATTGCCCACTGGTCCCCCTGTCGGTAAACCAGGAATTACTAATTTCCAGGAACGTTCCCCAAAGTCAGGAACCGGAAGATCACTTTGATAAACTTTACCCAAAGTGACCACCTTCCCTTTTTTAACTAATCTAATCGCTTCTAAAACTTTTCTATCAGTAATCCAATTAACCGAACCCATTTCGTCGTCTTTACCAAATACCGAGGAATTCCAACCCGGTTGTAAGGGACTATCATCAGCTAGGGTTGAGATAGGTAATAAAACGATACAGAGGATAATCGTAACGGCAAAAAACCAGCTTTTGAGAAAAATCTGTTTCTTCATATTTTTTAATATAGTGATCAAAAAAGAGGTAAAGCTAAGATAGCTTACCTCTTTCGATACAGTCTTGATTTGTATCAAAACTTAAAGATACTTTTCCAAAGTAGAAGCGAGGGTGGTTTTGGGAACAGCACCCACAACCATATCCACCCGTTGACCTCCCTTAAAGATCATCAAAGTGGGGATACTACGAATTCCATATTGACTAGCAGTGTTAGGATTTTCATCGGTGTTGAGCTTAACAACCTTAACCTGGTCTTTGTATTGTTCGGCTATCTCCTCCACAACGGGAGCGACCATACGACAAGGACCACACCAAGGCGCCCAAAAATCCACAAGAACGGGAAGCTCGCTGTCTAGAACATCTGCTTTAAAACTACTATCTGTAACTTGAGGTGCAGCTGACATATCATGAATTCCTTTGATTGCTCGTGTTTACCTAGAATACTCTAGAATTCTACCATACCAAAAACTTTCTGGCTGTTTACAACCATCAAAGTGAAGTGCGGTTTTCCAGAAAAATCTCCCATAAGAAACCGCCCGAACTAATGCCGGGCGGAGTGTGGTGTGAGGAGTGAACGGAAACGTTTGTCTCCGCTATATCTATTGTAAGGGAGAATTCCCATTTTGATACACTAAATTTTGCCCAATCGAAAATTTTTTTTTTGCTTAATATGTTAGACTAGGCAGTTATACCTGATTTCTGGTTTGAGGAGAATCTCTAAAACGTGCCTTGTTCCTAAGTTTGAGAGGTTAAAAAATGGTTGAGATGGCTTGAAATTGATTATTAGATAATCTCGTTTATTCGATAGTAAAGGATAAAATCAAGATAGTTCCAGTCAACAAATTGTAAAGTTTTATGACCGCTTCTGTTAATTTTCTCTCTCAACTTAACCCTTCACAACGTATTGCTGTTGAACATTTCTGTGGACCCCTTTTGGTGGTTGCGGGGGCAGGTTCGGGCAAAACTCGCGCTCTTACCTATAGAATTGCACATCTGATCAGCCATCATCAAGTTGACCCTGAGTCCATTTTGGCGGTCACTTTTACTAATAAGGCGGCACGGGAGATGAAAGATAGACTGGAGAGATTATTTGCTCAAGAAATGGCGTTAAAACAGCAGGGTCAACCGTTTAATTCTCTGCCAGAATACGATCAAAAACGTTTACTTTCCCAAGTTTATAAGAAAATAACAAAAAAGTTATGGATCGGGACTTTTCATAGTTTATGTGCTAGGATTCTTCGATACGATATTAATAAATATCAGGATGAGAAGAAGCGACAATGGGAACGAAATTTTTCTATTTTTGATGATTCTGATGTTCAGAGTTTGGTTAAAAATATTGTTCTCAAGCAGTTTAATTTAGATGACAAAAAGTTTAATCCTCGTAATGTTCGTTATGCCATTAGCAATGCTAAGAATTTGGGTTTATCTCCTGAAGCTTATTTGAAGGAAAATGCTTATGCCAAGGGTCGTGTTATTGCGGAGGTTTATAATGAATATCAAACTCAATTGGCTGCTAATAATGCTTTAGATTTTGATGATTTAATTCTGATTCCTGTGCGCTTATTTCAGCAAAATGAATCTATTTTAGGTTATTGGCATTCTCAATTTAAACATATTTTAGTGGACGAATATCAAGATACCAATCGTATTCAATACGAGTTAATTCAGTTGTTAACTACCAATGCAGAAACCCGGAAAAGCGAGTGGAATTGGGAAAATAGGTCTATTTTTGTGGTGGGAGATGCGGATCAATCTATTTATAGTTTTCGCATGGCAGATTTTACTATTTTATTGAATTTTCAATCGGACTTTGGTGATGGTTTGCCTGATGAAGATACAAGAACAATGGTTAAATTAGAAGAAAATTATCGCTCGACAGAAACTATTTTACAATCAGCTAATCAACTGATCGAAAATAATAGTCAACGCATCGATAAAATTTTGCGTCCCACTAGAGGAGAAGGGGAAGAAATTTACTGTTATAAAGCAGATGATGAACGCATAGAAGCAGATTTTGTGATCGGTAAAATTCAAGAATTAGTGGAAACAAACCCAGAATTAAATTGGGGAAATTTTGCCTTATTATATCGGGTTAATGCTCAATCTCGACCTTTTGAAGATAATTTAATTCGTAATAATATTCCTTATGCTATTGTGGGGGGATTTAAGTTTTATGATCGTCAAGAAATTAAAGATTCTTTAGCTTATTTAAGGTTACTTGTCAATCCTTTTGATACGGTTAGTTTACTAAGAGTGATTAATTCTCCCCGTAGAGGAATTGGCAGAACATCGATTGATTCTTTACTGAAAGCATCACAAGAGTTAGAAATACCTTTATGGGAAATTGTTAGCGATGAAACATCGGTTAAGACCTTAGCTGGAAGGGCAGCTAAAGCAGTTAATAAATTTGCTAATATGATTAAAGAATTACAAGGAAAATTGAAGGAACTTTCAGCAACTGAAATCTTTGATCGGATTATGGAATCATC
>JBFRWO010000419.1:0-2905 GCA_051439625.1 Crocosphaera sp.
AATACGGTTGATCAGTTAAATATTGCCCCAAAAGCTGTGTTAACCACTCCTGTTAAACGTTTAGACTTAGCTATTAATTATCTGGCAGAATTAGCTAATAAAAAAGAATTAAAAGGTCAAATTTATAGTTTAGGTTTAGATTATTCTGATATTTTATATATGGGAGAATTCAATGAGGTTATTAGTGATGAGATGATTAGCAAAATTAATACTATTAAAGAAGAAATTGTTACTAAAAAAATTACTTTTGAACCTTGCGAAGAAAATGGAAAATCAACACTTTGTGTAAATAAATCTCTTTAATAATGTAAAATTTCTAATAGATAGTTATAAAGATAAAGATGGTTCAATTATGTTTAAAAGGAATTACTAAAAAATTCGGTTCATTTACTGCCAATGATAGTATTTCTTTAACTATTAATCAGGGAAAAATTCACGCTATTTTAGGAGAAAATGGTGCAGGAAAAAGTACATTAATGAATATATTATCAGGGTTATATCGTCCCGATGAAGGAGAAATTTATATTAATAATAAACTTGTTTATATTAATTGTTCTCAAGATGCAATTGATCGGGGAATTGGTATGATTCATCAGCATTTTATGTTAGTTCCTCAATTATCTGTTTTAGAGAATATTATTTTAGGAACATCGCGAAAATATAGACTTAAATTAAAACAAAAAAGAGTAGAAATTAAACAATTAATTGATAATTATCAATTAGAAATTGATCTAGATGCTAAAGTAGAAAATATTTCAGTGGGAATGCAGCAAAGGGTAGAAATTTTAAAAGTATTATATCGAGGGGCAAAACTGTTAATTTTGGATGAACCTACGGCCGTGTTAACTCCTGGTGAAATTTCCAATTTTTTCACAATTTTACGTCAATTTGTTAACCAAGGAAATACAGTTATTTTTATTAGTCATAAATTAGAAGAAGTTATTAAATTGTGTGATTTGATAACAATTTTAAGAAAGGGAAAAGTAATCGATACTATGGAAAATAAAAATCTTAATTCTCAAAAATTAGCTAAGATGATGATGGGTGAACATCAAGCAGTTAATTTAAACAAAAAAACATTAACTTTCCCAGAAACAATTTTAATAGTCAATAATTTAGTTGTTAAAAATATTAATGATATTTCTTTTCACATTAAAGCAGGAGAAATTTTAGGAATCGCTGGAGTTGATGGGAATGGACAACAAGAATTAGTATCAGTTATTATGGGATTAATTCAACCAAAGAATGGTAAAATTAAATATAAAAATCGTGATATTACTGATTGGAAAATAGAAAAAATAATTAGACAATTATCAATCGCTTATATTCCAGAAGATAGAAAAACAATAGGGTTAATCTCCTCCTTAAATATCGGTAAAAACTTGATTCTCAAACAATATCATTCTTATCCTTTTAATCAATGGGGAATTTTACAGAAAAAACTTATTAAAACTATAGAAACTGAAGCAATTAATAACTTTGATATTCGAGGAGTTGAACCCAATATTACCGTTGGGAAACTATCAGGAGGAAACCAACAAAAAATAATTTTAGCCCGTGAATTATCTAATAATCCACAATTAATTATTGCTATGCAACCCACTAGAGGACTCGATATTGCAGCAACCGAATATATACAACAACAACTCTTAAAAGCAAGAGAAAATGGATCAGCTATTTTATATATTTCCACCGAGTTAGAAGAAGTTAGAAAAATGAGCGATCGCCTAGCTATTATTTACCGAGGAGAGTTTATGGATATAGTCGATCCCAAAACAGATATAGAAACCATTGGTTTATTAATGATGGGAATTAAATCACAATAAAAACAAGGGGTCAATGTTAGTTGACCCCTAAAATTAGCTATGATAAAAAGTTACATAGTACCGCCGAGAAATTCCTCGATTTCTTTATCTTTTATATAACAACTCTGAGATTCATTATGATCAGAATTAGTTGCAAAATTAGACACACCACTAACTACTAATTCCCGTTCTTTTAATTTATCTTCTTGTAATGCTTCAACCTGTTTTTCTAAAGCTTCGATTTTGTCGAGTAATAACCGAATTACCTTCGCTTCGGAATCAGGTAAGTTGCCATGTTCTAGGGGGTTTACTTTCACCCCAGATTGATAAACAATGCGTCCAGGAATCCCCACAACGGTACAATCAGAAGGAACGTCCCGTAATACGACAGAACCAGCCCCAATTCTCACATTATTACCTATATTAAGGTTGCCGAGAACTTTAGCCCCTGCGCCTACAACTACGTTTTTACCGAGGGTAGGATGACGTTTACCGCTTTGTTTACCGGTTCCCCCAAGGGTGACACCCTGATAAATCAAACTATAGTCACCGACTTCGGCGGTTTCACCGATGACCACACCCATGCCGTGATCAATAAATACACCAGTACCAATTTTAGCACCTGGATGAATTTCAACCCCAGTAAAAAATCTTGCCAGATGGGAGATTAAACGAGGGAAGAAAGGGATTCCTTGCTTGTAAATACGATGGGCAACACGATGAAGCATAATCGCTTGTAACCCAGGATAGCAGAAAAGGACTTCTAGCCAATTGCGGGCGGCGGGGTCACGGTCAAAAATAACACGAAAATCGGCAATGATGGAGGATAACACCAAACTGAATTTCCTGACTTAAAGAATGTGTCTTATACCTATTTTATCACTGGAAGCGGTTGACGGTTCACCCAATTGGTTGATTTCGTGTTTCAGGATGTCTCTGAAAGTCATCTTAAAACTGTCGACGGGAGAAAATAAAGCTAGAAATGGTCAGCAATAGGACAATATAAACAATTCCATAAACGGCATTAATTAATAGCTCAGAACTACTTGGAAGAATGCCATAAACGGCTGTATTTTTGAGGTTAAATCTTTCCAGGTTAG
>JBFRWO010000420.1:0-3528 GCA_051439625.1 Crocosphaera sp.
TCCTTCTCAGGGTTCAGTGCGAATTAATTTGAATGGAAATAACATCCAAGTAATGCAAGAAACCAGTGGTAATGGATTACTTGATCAACAACTAAATCTGGAGGTTAGATGAGTCCTATGCACCCAAAAATTAGTGAGCAATTGCCGATTAGTTTTATTTTAAACTAAATCCGGTTGACATACCCCAGTTATAACTGACTGCAAAGAACTCCCCCCTCTCCCCCATCTCTACCAAAACTGGGTATCATAACTCGGACTTGCCATTAGGGGAAGCGATCGCCTTTTTGATTAAAATTGAAGCGACCTAACCCTAAATATAGACCTTGAGAATTTTCTCCGTCAGGATAAGCAGTAATAGCAAATTGATAATTGCCACTCATTTCGGGGTTACTTTTCGGTTTCATGGCAATAGTAAAGGTTTTTCCCGGGGGAATAGGAGGATCAAAAATCACCGCAATTGTATTATTATCAAGATTGCGCTTCACCCTAGCAATATTTAAAGCATTATCCCTATTAACCGGTCTGCCTTCAAAAGCAATAGTATTATCCAAATAGAAATAAATGGTTTCTAATCCTTGAGTTTGTTGAATAGTCAATTGTTGTAAAGATTCCCCAACATTCGTAGGCAAGTGAACTGTAAAGTAATAAGTTGCCCCTTGAACACGAATCCGACTTAAAGTCGTTATTGCATCAAGTAGCTGGGGAGAATGATTAAATATAGTCTGATTATTTCCTACATTTAGGGCTAAAAGAGGAGAACTTAGAACAATACTGCTACTGATAATCCCTAAAATTGTTTTCAATCTTGGATGAATCATTATTATTTATCTCAGAAAACAAAAACCGAGGTTAACCTCGGTTTCCATTGTACTGATTATTTTTCGTCTTCTAAGTTAGAAGGTTCTACGAACAGCCGCAACTTCATCTGGATGAATACCCAAACGAGTTAAGTTAAGACGACCTTTATTATCGATTTCACGCACCTTAACTACTACTTCATCGCCCACAGCAACCTCTTCTTCCACCTTGCCAACACGCCTTTCAGCCAACTGGGAAATATGGATCATACCCTCTTTCCCTGGTAAAACTTCCACAAAAGCCCCAATAGGAATAATACGGGTAACACGACCCAAATAAACCTCTCCTTCGTTCAGTTTACGAGTCATGTTAAAAATGAGGTCACGGGCCCGTTCTGCTTTCTTAGCTTGAATAGCAGCAATAGTAACCGTTCCATCATCAGCAATATCGATTTTTGAGCCAGTTTGTTCGGTGATACTCTTGATGGTTTTACCCCCGGGTCCAATCACTAAACCAATTTGTTCTGGATCAATTTTCATCGTCAGTAAACGAGGGGCAAAAGGAGACAGTTCCCGACGAGGTTGAGCAATGGTAGCCAACATTTTATCAAGGATATGTAAACGGGCAGGTAAAGCCTGTTCAATAGCTTTAGCCACAATATCCATGGTCAAGCCCGTAATCTTCATATCCATTTGTAAAGCAGTGATGCCGCTATCGGTTCCTGCCACTTTAAAGTCCATATCCCCTAAAAAGTCTTCAATTCCTTGAATATCGGTGAGGATACGCACTTCTTTGCCTTCTCGAATCAATCCCATAGCTGCACCACTTACTGGTTTGAGAATGGGAACTCCGGCATCCATTAAAGCCAAAGTAGAACCACATACCGACCCCATAGAAGTCGAACCATTAGAAGACACAACCTCTGAAACCACCCGAACCACATAAGGAAACTCGTCTTGAGGCGGTAAAACAGGAATGATCGCCCGTTCTGCTAAAGCCCCATGACCGATTTCTCGACGGCCTGGGGAACGCAGGGGTTTAGTTTCTCCCACAGAAAAAGGAGGAAAATTGTAATGATGAAGATAGCGTTTTTCGTCCTCGGGATGGAGATCGTCCCCTAAGTCTTGGGCATCTCCGGGAGTACCTAACGTGGCTAAAGAAAAGACCTGGGTTAGTCCTCTGGTAAACAACGCGCTACCGTGTACCCGAGGGGGCATCAGTCCCACACGACAGGATATAGGGCGAACTTCATCCAGTTTGCGGCCATCCACTCGGATACCTTCCGAGATGATTTGCGATCGCATGCACTTTTTGGTTAATCCTTTGTAGAGGTTGCCTACCGCTTTAGGATCTTCGGTGGTGGCAACTTTGATGGGGTCTTCTTCGGGGAGTTCGGCGATCGCCCCTTCAATAGAGGTTTCTTTAATGTTATCTAGTGCCGTGTCTCGGTCTGCTTTACTGAGATCGTATTGAACCAGAACTTTTTTAATAGAGTCTGCGGCCTGCTTTTCGATAAATTTTTCTAAGACTTCATTCGGGGTTGGGGGTTCAGCTTTAGCGATTTCCATGCCCAACTCTTCCATGATGTCATATTGGGCCCCGATCAAATCTCTGACCGCTTCGTAGCCAAAATCAATCGCTTCGATAATATCTTGTTCTGGGAGTTCGTTGGCCCCGGCTTCTACCATTACCACGCCATCGGGACTACCTGCTACCACGAGATCGAGATCCCCACTTTCCACTTCTCGATAGGTGGGGTTAATAATAAAGTCATCTCCGATTAAACCCACTCTAACCGCAGCCATCGGTCCGTAAAAGGGAATTCCGGCCTGAATTACAGCAATAGAAGACCCTGTTACCGCTAAAACGTCGGGGGGAACTTCTTCGTCCATAGATAGGGTTGTGGCAATGATTTGAATGTCCTTACGCCACCAATTAGGAAATAGAGGACGTAAGGGGCGATCGATTAAACGACTGATGAGTATTGCTCGTTCTGGGGGACGGCCTTCCCGTCGTAAAAAGCCCCCGGGGATTCGCCCTGCCGCATAAAGTCTCTCTTCATAATCTACGGTTAAGGGTAAAAAGTCGATGCCTTCTCTTCCTTTTGTTGTTGTTGCTGTCACCAAAACCGCCGTATCTTGGGACTGGATTAAGACGGCCCCGCCAGCTTGGGGGGCTAATAATCCTAGTTTTAACCGAATGTCCCGTCCGTCGAAGGATATTGACTTGTCAAACTCTTGCATGTAGCGTTGGTTCCTTTTCTATTATCACGTTTCTCTTTCTGTGGCGATCCTAACATTTTTAAGGAACTTGACGCGATGGTTTAATCGATGTAACCCTAGTTACTTAATATTGTTTACATTCCCTTTACACTGTGGGTGAGGCAAGTTAGTTGCTTGATTTCGGGCAACAGGAGTTCAAAACATTTATGGATACTAAAACTTTGAAAAATCAAACAAACGTTGTTATTGTTGGTGGGGGCTTTGGGGGCTTATATACCGCTCAAGACCTAAAAAATGCCTCTGTGGATGTGACTCTCATTGATAAACGCAATTTTCATCTCTTTCAACCTTTACTTTATCAAGTGGCTACTGGGGTGTTGTCTCCGGCAGATATTTATTCTCCTTTACGATTGGTTCTCAGTCACCATAAAAATACTAAAGTTCTCTTAGACCATGCCGTCGATCTCGATCCTGAGAAAAAAGAGGTGATTCTCGAGGATCATGAACC
>JBFRWO010000421.1:0-6911 GCA_051439625.1 Crocosphaera sp.
GCAGTTATTTTAGACATTGATGTTAACGGTTAATATTAATCAATATTATAGGTAATAGGGGATCGTAAGTAACTGGTTAACTTAAGAGCAAATGAACTAATTTTTTGGCTTTAATGATAATTTCATAACTGTTATATTAAGAAATGTAAAGGCAACAGACTCTAAAAAAAGAGACAATTGAAGAAAGGACTCATGCTTGATAACCGTCGACCCCCTTCTAGTGGCTCAGTATCTAATCAGGAATTCAAAGAAATGTCTCTACAAGAACCATTGCCTCCTCAGAGGAAACGTTGGCCGATTATTTTGGGCATCTTAGTCATCCTAGCAGGAACCGGCTCAGGGGTGACTTGGTGGTTAACCCAACAGAACAATAACACATCATTGGGGGCGTTTGCTCAAAAAACCCCTCCGACTTCGGTAAAATTGGAGACTATCAAGATGGAGGTGATTAAAAGCGTCTCCGAAGTGGTAGGAACCCTCGAAGCTGACGAGGCTGTTATATTAAAGCCTGAAATTGAAGGCCGCATCGATCGCATTTTAGTTAAAGAAGGCGATCTCATCTCCAAAGGTCAAGTGATCATGGAGTTGGATAATAGTGACTGGCAAACGGAATTATTACAAGCGCAGGCACAACTGGCCAATGCTAAAGCCCGTTTAGCGGAACGAGAAGCCGGCAACCGTGTGGAAGATATTGAAGAAGCGAAAGCCCGTTTAAGGGAGGCTAAAGCCCGTTTACGCAATGCTCAAACTGGTAGTAGTCTAGAAGAAATTGCCCAAGCTAAGGCTCAAGTTAATTCGGCCCAGGCCAGTGCGGAGTTGGCACAGCAACGGGTTGGACGTTATGAAAACTTACAAGCAGAAGGGGCTATTTCTGCCGATGAATATCAAGAGTTCGTAACAGAGTCCCGTAGTGCGATCGCCGAACTTGAACAGGCCCAACGCCGTTTATCTCAACTGGAAAAACGTCGTCTCATCGATGTGGATGAGTTACAAGCGGTGGTTGACAGGGAAGCTCAAAACCTACGTAGATTAGAAACCGGTCCACGTCAAGAAGTGATTGCTCAAGCGAGGGCCGATGTAGCAGAGTCCCTTGCTCAAGTGCGTCGGGCTGAGGTAAATGTGGGTAAAACGCGCATTATTGCCCCTATTTCTGGTGTCATTGGCAATATACCCGTAGATGCAGGTGATTTTGTGGATCAAGGAGATACTTTGACCAGTTTAACCGCTAATAACGTCCTCGAACTTAATCTATCTATTCCCTTAGAAGATGCCCCCCGTTTACGTTTGGGTTTACCTGTAGAAATTATGGATAAGCAAGGTGGAACGGTGGCCAGGGGGAACATTAGCTTTATTTCTCCGGATGTGACGGCTGATTCTCAATTAGTATTAGCTAAAGCGGATTTTCAGGGCAACAATAGAAACCTCTTAAATCGTCAGTTTACCCAGGCAAGAATCATCTGGCGACAAGAACCAGGGTTATTGATTCCTACTACTGCTGTCTCTCGTTTTGGAGGGCAAACTTTTGTTTTTGTAGCTAAACCTAATGACTCACAAGAGGAAGATGCTGCACCTTTTATTGCGGAACAAAGACAAGTGGAATTAGGAGAAATTCAGGGTAATAGCTATCAGGTAATTAATGGTTTAACAGCAGGAGAAAAACTGGTAACTGCTGGTATTCTTCAATTAAGAGACGGTGCGCCTATTGCAGAAATCAAAACCCCGTAGTGTCTTAATATCATTAAGCCCGATAGAAGTTATTGATAATTAGAAGGTTTGAGTAATGAATTTCGTTGATTTTTTCATTAAACGTCCCGTTTTTTCTTCTGTTTGCGCCCTACTAATTTTATTAGTAGGCTCAATTAGTTTATTTAATTTACCTCTAGCTCGATTTCCTGAAATTGCCCCCACCAGAGTTCAAGTTGAATCTACTTATAACGGGGCTAGTGCTGAAGTAGTTGAAAATGCTGTTACTAATGTTTTAGAACGACAGATTAATGGGATTGAAGGACTAAAATATATTAGTTCTAGTAGTAGTAATAGCGGAACCAGTAGTATTACTGTTACCTTCGATTCTTCTAGAGAACCCAATTTAGCTGCTGTTGACGTGCAAAACCAAGTTTCTGTTGTGCAGTCTCAGTTACCAGATGCAGTGCAAAGAACAGGGGTTCAAGTAAGAAGACAAGATGATAATTTACTGTTAGGAATTGGTTTATTTAGTGATGATAATCGTTATGATAATGTCTTTTTAAGTAACTACACAGATCAATATTTATTAGATGCTGTAAAACGTCTTGATGGTGTGGGAAATGTTCGCATTTTTGGAGAACGTCGTTATGCCATGCGTCTCTGGTTAGATCCCAATAAATTAGCCAGTCGAGGGTTAACTACCCAAGATGTTGTTGTGGCTTTATCAGAACAAAACTTACAAGTAGGTGCAGGAAAAATAGGTGCTGAACCCGCCCCCGAAGGACAACAATTTCAGTATGATTTACGGGCAATTAGTCAATTAAAAGATCCTAAAGATTTTGAAAATCTCTTATTAAAAACCGATGAAAATGGTGGTTTAGTTTATTTTAAAGATGTGGGTAGGGCAGAGTTAGGAGCGCAAGATTATAATACTTTTCTGCGCTTTCGGGGACAAGAAGCAGTGGGTATGGGTATTTATCAAAGAACTGGCTCAAATGCTTTAGAAGTTGCCCAAAAAGTTAAGCAGGAAATGGATAGATTATCAGCATTTTTTCCCCCTGGTTTAAAATATGTTGTTGCTTTTGATACTACTCAATTTGTAGAAGAATCTTTATCAGAAGTAGTCAAAACTTTGCTCATTGCTGTGGGTTTAGTTATTGTCGTTATTTTAATCTTTTTACAAAATTGGAGAACCACCTTAATTCCAGCTTTAACTATTCCTTTAGCCCTGATCGGAACCTTTGCTTTTATTAAAGCATTCAACTTTTCAATTAATAGTTTAACCCTGTTCGGTCTAACCCTAGCTACCGGAATGGTGGTGGATGATGCCATCATTGTCGTTGAACAAATTAACCGTTATATCGAAGAACAAGATATGTCTCCCCAAGCTGCTGCTAGTAAAGCGATGGGGGAATTATCATCGGCAGTTGTCGCCACTTCTTTAGTGTTAATGGCGGTGTTTGTTCCAGTGGCATTTTTTCCAGGAACTACCGGGGCTTTATACCGTCAATTTGCTTTAACTATTGCTTTTTCTATTGTTATTTCTACCTTTTTAGCCTTAACTTTAACCCCTTCTTTATGCGCTTTACTATTAGAAAAGGGACAGAAGTTACCTGGAATTTTCGGAATAATTTTCAACCAATTTAACCACCTTTTGGAGTGGTTAGGAAGACAATACAGGCGATCGCTTTATACTCTTAACAACCTACGTTTGGCAGTTATAGGTGTCTTCGTGGCCCTATTATTGGTCACAGTCTGGTTATATAACCTAGTTCCCACCGCTTTTACCCCAGAAGAAGATCAAGGCTATTTCATCACTATTATTCAAGCACCTCAAGGGGTTTCCTTGCAATACACCAGCGAGGTGATGAGAAAGGTAGAAAACGCTATTTTAGAAGAACCTGACGTAAGAGCAACCTTTGCCGTGGGTGGGTTCGCTTTTGGGGGAAGTAGTGCCAGTCAAGGGGTAATTTTTAGCCCCCTGAAACCCTTTAAAGAACGTCCTGGACCCCAACATTCGGCACAAGCAATCATCGGTAAACTCTGGGGTAAGTTTAGTCAAATACCAGAAGCTAATATTTTTCCCGTTAACCCTCCTTCTATTCGAGGTTTAGGGAGTTTTGGCGGTTTTGTCTATCAACTGCAAGACCAACAGGGAAACGAAGATATTAACAAGTTAGTAGAGGTGATGGGGCAGTTAGTGGGAGCAGCCAACCAAAACCCTGCTATTGGTCGGGCATTTAGTCGCTTTTCAGCTAATACTCCTCAATATATCATCGAGGTCAACCGTAATAAGGCCCAAGCATTGCAAGTCTCCGTCGACGACATTTTTAGCACCCTACAAACCGCTTTAGGTTCTAGTTATGTCAACGATTTTACCCTACAACAGCGTACCTATCGGGTTTATGTACAAGCGGATAAACAGTTTCGCGCTAACCCTCAAGATATCAATAAATTATATGTGCGATCGCAAACTGGTCAAATGGTTCCCTTATCCAACCTCGTCAGCTTAACTGCTAGTACCGGGGCCCAAACCATTAACCACTATAATTTATACCGTTCTGTGGAAGTTAATGGTGGCCCTGCGCCGGGGGTGGGTTCGGGTACTGTTATAGAAGCGATGGAAACTCTCTCTAAGCAGTTACTTCCTCCAGGGTTTGGTTACGAATGGTCTGGAACTTCCTTAGAAGAACTAAATTCAGCAGGTTTAGCACCGATTATTTTTGGTTTAGGGTTACTGTTTGTGTTCTTAGTCTTGGCTGCACAATACGAAAATTACATCGATCCCTTGATTATTATTTTGGCGGTTCCCTTGGCTATTTTAGGCGCATTAACGGCACAATTATCAAGAGGGTTTGCTAACGATGTTTACTGTCAAATAGGGTTAGTGATGTTGATTGGTTTAGCGAGTAAAAATGCTATTTTGATTGTGGAGTTTGCTAACCAGTTACGGGATGAGGGTTTACCTTTAGTTAAAGCAGCTATAGAAGCAGCACAAGAACGGTTAAGACCTATTTTAATGACGGCAGTTTCTACATTATTAGGTATCTTTCCTTTAGTAGTAGCAACCGGTGCCGGTTCGGGGAGTCGTCAGTCTTTGGGTACAGCAGTTTTTGGGGGAATGTTAGTCGCTTCTTTCTTGAGTTTATTTGTGGTTCCTATTCTCTATATTGTGATTAAAATGACCACTGAAAAATTCTTACCCAAAAAATCATCATAATACTGTCGGGGTTTAATATTATTAAACCCTTCTCTTACTTAGAATTCTAAAATATGATAGAAAGTCTTTAAAGCATTGAATTATGATTTAAAAGCAATATGTGACGATTTACGCAAAAAACAAACACAAACCGATAGAAAAATTATTACCCAACCCCTTAACTATCAATCGAGAAATTTCTAAATGATGCAGTTATTATATAAATTATTGTCAGGACACCAATTGATAAATTACTGGTCTATATTTAGGTTGTGGAATGGGTTTAGCTTCAGCTTTGGCCGTTTCCAACCATACAGTTTTTGCTTTTAATACTTCCCTTAGTGCTTCTTCTTCACTTGAACCAAAAGCTGAACAGTATTTTAAATCAGGAATATCAGCAATATAACCGCCATCTTCTTCGCTATAAAAAATGTTGATATGATAGTCTTTCATTATTAATCCTCCAAGGTTAGTGAATACTTTTCTACTAAAGTCAAAAATTGATTAATTTGATAGGGAATAGCTTGACCTTTCCTATTTTGAAGTAGGGATTTAACACCGTTAAATCCTTTTATTTTTTTACCCTTGCTTTAAACTGATTTCAAAAGATAATTGAGAAGTGAAAAAACAAACATCAAACTCTGCAAAGAAATTAACATGACCCAATAATAAAGGAACATCATTAGACTGACTCCATGCAAAAACAAGAGGAATGGATGGAAAATTGCCAATTTTAGCCATCAGAATTAATCCTTTTGCTGGAAACTTTCCAAGGTTTCCCCCTAATTGTAAAACAGTGGTTTGCTCCTCCCAAATCGCCCCTAACTGTTGTCCAATATGATAGGGTAAAACGTTAACATCAGCCCCTGTATCCAATAAAGCCATTACTTCTAAAAAGCAATCCCTATGATTTAACTGAATAAGTAAAAGAGGAACATCAAGACTCAAACCTACATTATTTTGCTTTCTAGAATAACTAAACCTTTGTTTATTAGCCATTATTAGTCTGTTTATATTCTACCAACATCTGATTCATTTGATGAGCCGCTTCAAAACAATCATAAGGAGAATTAATCAAATAAGTTTCATCGCTTTGAAGCTCAGATAATAGATTTTTATTATCTTCCTCTTTAGAAAGTTCAGCAATGAGAAATTGCATAATCTTTAACTTATCTGAACGAGATAGTTTTTGTAAATTAGGCAGTAATTCAGTAACAGACATAAAAGGATCAATATTAGCTTAAATTTTTTCTAATTATATCATTAATATTCTCAGGGAAAACTTAGATTCATTTTCACCTGACTGAAGAGATTACAAGCGCACACCTTATCCACTATGTATAGAATACCATGTCAAATCAATAAAAAGCAAGCATTTCTTACATTAATTAACTGAAAAATTCTTACCCAAAAAATTATCATGACCTTGTAGGGGTTTAATACTATTCTAAAGAGTCATGATAATCATGGGTAATTCATTCTCGAAAAGAATGCGTTAGTGATATAATAATGGGAGTAAATTCCTAAAAATCATCAAAAATAATCCAATTATGATTAAAGTGTTTCTTCTGAAAAAAATTAGGCTTAATCAATTACTTTTTTCATCATTAATACTGAGTTGTTTTATTCTTTTTGGCGGCTGTCAACCCGCTAAAGAAATTGTAGCAAAAGAAGATCCCTGTTTATTAACAGCTATTCCATCTCCTTCACCTACCCCTTCACCTACCCCTGTTACAAAAAGTTCAGTTATGATTATTTTAGATGCTTCTGGAAGCATGATAGAAGAGAAAGAAAAAATTGAGGGAAAACTAAAGCTTGATCTGGCAAAAGAGTCAATAGAAGCTATTATTAATACTCCTGAAGTGTCACATCTCGAATTTTCCCTAACTGCCCTTGGTCATGCAAGTAACGATTGTAACGATAATATTGAAATGTTTGATGAAAAAGATGAGAAGATTTTAGAGGTTTTACCGAGTATTAAAGGAGGAAGATTCACTCCACTAGCTGACACTATTAAGAGAGTAGG
>JBFRWO010000422.1:0-20434 GCA_051439625.1 Crocosphaera sp.
TTTTCTTTTTTTATTTTGATTTATAATCGGTGTTAATGGGTTGCGCGTGGGGTGGGGTGTGGGGGGGGCGGGGGTGCGGGGGTTTGGGGGGGACGGGGAGTGTGGGGAGTGTGGGGAGTGGAGCATCCTTCTGGCTAACCTGAATATAGAGTCATTACATCAGTAATCGGTAAACGAGATTGTACCCCTAAATTCCAAGAAGAAATATGTCCCCTTTCCAGGTGATCACAGGCTGCACAGGCTATCATGGCAGCGTTATCGGTGCAAAGTTTTAGGGGAGGGAAATGAACAGTTAAATTGTGTTTTTTCGCTGCTTCTTGAAGATGATTTCTTAAACCACTATTGGCAGCAACTCCACCACCAACGGCAATATGAGTTAGGTTATGATCTAAGGCGCAAGTAATGGTTTTTTTGGTTAAGGAACGGGCAACGGTTGCTTGAAAACTAGCAGCTAAGTCTGCAATGGGTAAGGATTCCGAATTTTCTTGTTTGAGCTTTTCTACTAATCGTAAAACGGCTGTTTTTAAGCCACTAAAACTAAAGTCATAGGGATGATAACCGCCTTGGGGTAAAGAGATTTTCCCTTCTGGTAAACTAAATCTTTTTGGGTTGCCTTCAGTTGCTAATTTATCAATAATTGGCCCCCCTGGATAGCCTAAGTTTAATAATCGGGCTACTTTATCAAAAGCTTCTCCTGCTGCATCATCACGAGTGTTTCCTAATTGTTCATAAATACCACAATCTTTTACATGAATTAAACTGGTATGGCCACCAGATACTAATAAACATAAAAAGGGTGGTTTCCAATCGGGTTGACTGAGATAAGTTGCGTAAATATGACCTTCTAAATGGTGAATTCCTAAGAAGGGTTTTTGATGAATCATGGCTAAGGTTTTCCCTGCTGTTTCTCCTACCATTAAAGCTCCAATTAATCCCGGGGCAACCGTTGCTGCAATGCCATCTATATCATTCCAGGTCAATTTTGCTGCTTGTAAGGCTTCTTCAATACAAGGGTTTATGGTTAAAAGATGTTGACGTGAGGCTTCTTCTGGAACTACCCCACCATAACGTTTATGGAGGTCAATTTGAGAGGCAACAATACTACTATAAATTTTCTGCTCATTAACAATAGCAACAGCCGTTTCATCACAACTGGTTTCAATGGCTAATATTGTTTTCATCGGGTGTAAAATTTTCTTTTTTTTGTGTTTTATTTGATTTTATCTCTTTATTTTGCTCTTGGCTAGTCTGATGATTAGAATTTTCTTTTAACCAGGTTGCTAAACTATTAGATAAATTTGCTAAAGAATTAATCAACTCGGGTGAAATATTTTGTGAAGGTAATTCACTAGAACGCAGATGTAAGTCTCTTTGGGGAAAAGGAATTTTGATGCCTTCTTCTCTAAATTGACTATCAATTTTGAAGTAAATATCGCTTTTAATTTGAAATTGTTTATAAGGTTTACTAATCCAAACCAATAAGTTAATCTTAATAAAACTATCCCCAAATTCAGAGAAAAAGACTTGAGGAGATGGCATAGATAAAATATCTTGATGGTTTTTAGCAACATTAATTAAGATGTTTCTAACTGCTTCTAAGTTAGAACCATAGGCAACATTAACAGGAATTTTTAAGCGCGAAATAGGACTAGAATGACTCCAATTAATTACTTCTGAATCTAAGAAACGGGAGTTAGGTAAGATAACAGAAATTTGATCTAATGTCTTGATTTCTGTACTTCTAACACTAATTCTTTCTACTGTACCCATCAATCCAGCAACTTCTACAAAATCTCCAATTTGTATAGGACGCTCAAAAATTAACACCAATCCACTAACAAATTCTTTGGCAATTCCTTGCAGTCCTAAACCAATACCTACACCTAAAACACTAGCAAAAACTGTTAAAGAACTTAGGTCTAATCCCCAAACTTGTAAAACAACAATAGTACCTAAAAATATAAAGGTATAGTTAAAAATCAAAGCTGTGGTGTCTTGAACTGAACGACTGAGTCCAGTTGCAGTTAATAATTTTGATTTTAATACACCGCTAACCATTCGAGTTAAGGTTACTAAACCAATTAGTAAGCCAATTAAAATAAAAAAGTCAATTACTGAATACTTCTGATTGCCTAAAGGAAAAATATCAGTAATTAAACTAAATCTTAAAATATCAATGATAAAATCACTCCATTGGCGAGTTTTAGTGAATAAACTACTTAGATAAACAAGAGCAATAATCCAAATTATTCCTCTTATTATTGTCAATAGAACTAACAATATAAATACCTTAAGCTTAAGAGAAGATTGACTAGGATGACCGGTTAATGGTTGAGAGAAATGATCAGAATTAGAAGGGTTGGGATCGGTTGGTGTTGTTTTCAGAGGTTTTAGCCAACGTTGCCAAATTACTCCTAATTTCCAAGATAAAATAGAGGCGATAAAAATAATAGCGATCGCCAAAATAATGGCTTTAATATAATATTGTAATGTTCTTTCGTATTCGGCTTTGCTAATGGCAACTTCTAGGGTATTTTTCCAAGCTAATGCTTGTCCTTTTAAACTTTTTCCGATAGGAACATCATTATAGGTAACGGATAAAAAATAACGGTTATTAATAGTAATTACGGGAACTTCTTGCCCTGAATCAATTTCGACAACTGCGGGGGCGTTACCGCTTTCTAATATTTTTTCTAAATGATTATTGGCTTCTGTTGCTCTTTGTTGTGCTGTATATTGTCCTGATTCACTGACATAAAATAGGGTTCTTCCTTCCAAAATTATGGGTGCTGTTGGCTTTTCTTGTCCTAAAATTGGATGAAGACAAACCAAAAAACTAAAACTCATTAAAATTGTCAAAATCCAGGGTATCAAAGATGTGATTAACTTTGATTTCTTGTTGCAAAGATACATATCAATTGAGGTTTATTTTTTGATATCATACCTATGATAACGAAGGAATGACATTTTTTACAACTTATAGTTAATTCAAATAGAAATGAGAAAAAACTTGCCTACTGTATTGTTACCATAGTTAGGAGAATACTCACACTACTCTGTCTCAAACTTATTTGAAACAACTACACTTATTATCTAATGGTTTTTCTAATCATTAAACTACTCTTAAACAAAATTACTAGAAAACTCAATGTTATTGGTAGCTTTCGGTTTTTGGTCATTATGATTGCTGCAACAAAAACTATAATTTTGTAACTTAAATGGGATAGGATTAAATAGCCGTTGTTCAGACAACAAAAGATGCAGACTTGGTTCGATACAGCACGTTTCGGGATGTTTATTCACTGGGGACATAGCTCAAAAGCGGGTTGGGAATTATCCTGGCCATTAGTAGGAGGGGTTTTTAGTCTTCCTCACTGTCAAGATATTGGGGTAAGTGATTATCATGCTAATGCTATTTCATTCAATCCCAAACAATATAATCCTGGAGAATGGGCTAAGTTAGCCAAAGATTTAGGGATGCAGTATGTTGTCCTGACAGCCAAACATCACGACGGTTTTGCACTTTTTCACACAAAGCATTCTGACTTCTCCATTGAGCAAACGGCTTACAAAAAAGATATAGTGGGAGAGTTTGTGGAAGCTATGCGCTCATCGGGAATTAGAGTGGGCTTATATTTTTCCTTAATTGACTGGCATCATCCCGATTATCCAGCGTTCACCGAAGCAGATAAACCTTATGGATTTGACAAGATTCCCCAACCCACACCCCAACAATGGGAAAGTTATCTTGTCTTTATGTTTGGGCAAGTTCGAGAACTTCTCACTAATTATGGTCAGATAGATTTATTGTGGTTTGATGGCAGTTGGGAGCGAACACCTGAACAATGGCGAGCAAAAGAGCTAGAAAAGATGATTCGCCAGTTACAGCCAGATATCTTAATTAATGACCGTTTACCTGATTGTGGGGACTTTACCACTCCAGAACAGTTTATCCCATCTCGTCCTCCTGGTCATCGTTGGGAAACTTGTTTAACGATTAACGATAGTTGGGGTTATAATTCACAAGACAAAAATTTTAAGTCAGCTAGAGAGTTGATTCATAATCTTTGTGAAGTAGCAGGAAAAGGGGGAAACTTACTGTTAAATGTCAGTCCTATGGGAGATGGCTTAATTCCTACGGAGTTACTTGAACGTTTAGAAGTTATAAAAACCTGGATGCAAGATTACAGCGAGAGTATCATAGACACAAAACCTGGCTTGGAACCTTGGCAATTTTATGGGTCTTCGACTCGTCGAGAAAATTGAATTTATCTACATCTTTTAATGAAGCCTTATGACACCATTAAAGTCCGAGGTATCCCCATTAAACGAGTCAAATCTGTGTTTGCTCTACCATCTGCAATTCCTCTAGAATATCATCAACGGTGTGCTATTGTGGATTCCCTGTTTAATGAAGACCCAGAAGGGGAATTAACTATTATTATTCCTTCTTCTTATATTAATGATTATGCAACAGTTATTGTCATTGAATTGGATGAATAAACTGCTGCGATTCCATTGTCTTTTGAGCGTTCTTGCTCCTATCAAAATTCTAGATTAAGGGATAATAAATTGTTAGGTCAGTGCTATTTATAACAACTTCTCGAATTGAAACATTTGTTGGCAAGTGTCCCATTGTTCGAGCTTGAATCAGTAGATTTCCGAGAGTAGTGGCCTCCGTTGGACCAGCGATAACTTGACGCTGACAGACATTAGCCACTAATTGACATAGTAAAGAATTCTGCGCACCTCCTCCGACTATATGCAAGATTTCAATTTGTTCGTTAATTATTATTTCTAAAAGACTAAGGGCTGTCTGATAGCTTGACGCTAAACTATAAAAGATGATGCGTGCTAATTCACCTGGACTTTCTGGTACAGGCAATCCTTCTTGATGACAATAATTTCTGATGGCTGTGATCATATTATCTGGATTTTGAAAATACGGGGCATTGAAATCAATTGCAATGTCAAAGTTATCGGCGTTAGATGCTTCTTGGAGTAAAGTATCATAGTCAAAACCGTCCTCTAGCCATAAGTGTTCCCATTCTGGTTGACGTTGACATTCTTGAAGTATCCATAAACCGGTCAAGTTAGTCAAAAACCGAATAGTACCATCTAACCCGACTTCATTTGTGAAGTTAGCTTGCCGAGCCTCTTCAGTCGTAATGGGGGCATCCCGTTCTACACCCAGTAATGACCAAGTGCCACAACTTAAATAAGCCCAGGTTGGGCTATTGGGAGCAACAGGAACGGCTGCTACAGCACAAGCAGTATCATGAGAACAACTAGCAATCACATTAATTGATGGATGATCGATCAGCGAACCAATAATTGTCCCTGACTGCACAATTCGTGGCCAACTCTGTGCGGGAATTCCTAATTGATTCATCACTCCTATAGACCAACTGGGAGTGTCAAGATTGTGAACATGGAGTAACCCACTGGTACTCACCAGGGAGACTTCAGATACCGCAGCATCTTGTGTCTGTTGAGCAAAGCAATAGTTAAAATAATCAGCCATCATAAGACGATTTTCTGTTAAATCTAATTCTTGTTGCTGATCTGCCATAACCTGGCACAAGGTATTAAATGGCAAAAACTGGATGCCCGTTGCTTCATAAAGTGAAGACTCATTAATTATGTTGAATACCATATTTTGTACCCTTTCTGTTCTCGAACTTCGATAGCAGTAAGCATTGCGACGGTTGTTACCTTGAGCATTCAAAGGAACATAATCAAATCCCCATGAATCTACTGAAAGACTACAAATATTTGGATTATTCTCAAGGGCGCGACTTAGTCCTTCATTTAATTCTTGCCACAAGGTTTCTAAATCCCAATACAGTTCTGGTTGTTCTCCAGTCCTCTGAGTATCAAAGCGATATAGTTCTTCAATTTCTATGCGATCAAGATCATCGCCTGAAAGCCAACCCAAGATTACGCGACTGCTAGACCAACCTAGATCGAAGGCTAAATAAGTAGGACTATGACTATTTTTACTCATATTTTGTATTTTCGATCAAATTAACTAATAAATTTTCTCTAACGATTAGCCTTAGCAACTTAACTTATTATAGTGTTTATCTCGGAGCAGAAATGTTGAATGTCGTTAGAAAACTTTACATATTGTACCAAATCCGCTTTATAAAGTAGACTAACAAACTATAGATAAATAGTGTCATAGTCTAAATTTAAGTACAACTATTTAGCTTTAATTAGAAAAAGAAAAGAGCCAATAGTGAAAAAAAGACAAGCTATAAAATTTCCTAAAGATATAATAGAAATCGAATTAAAAATCCTTAATATTGCTTCAAATGTAAAGATTATACTACCTATAAGAAATAATAAACTACCAATAAAAATCAAGTTAGGTGAAGATGAATTTTTCATTATTTAAGTTTTTATTTATTTTCTTTATCTTGAAAAGAATCCCTACCCGTATACACGGTAGGGTTATTCATATGAAATCCTGTTGAATAGCATACGTTACGTTCAGGTGAGCAAGTGAAGCAGAGGAGGCAGAGGAAGCAGGGGAAGATGGTATTCCCCATAGCAGTTTTAACGTTTACTCATTAAGCGGATTTCATATTAATTAACCTCCCCAAAAAATTTGAGCCAATAGACAAGCGGATAAAATCCCTGAAAAATCTGCTAATAAAGCAGCCACTAATCCGTGACGAATATTCATAATACCGATAGACCCAAAGTAGACGGCCAAAACATAAAACGTAGTTTCGGTACTTCCCATCATGATAGAGGAAACAAAAGCACTATAGGAATTAGGATCTCGCTCAATCGCTTCACTCATCAAACCAAAGGCTCCCCCCCCAGATAACGGACGCAACAACGCCATCGGTAACACATCAACAGGAAGGCCAATCCACTCTGTATAAGGACTCAAAAAAACCGTAATCTCATCCATTGCTCCTGATGCACGAAACATTCCAATAGCGACTAAAATAGCCACTAAAAAAGGAATAATGCTAATGGCAATATCAAAACCCTGTTTTGCTCCTTCTGTAACCGCTTCATAGACTTTTACACCTCTTCCCAGACCATAGACCACAATTAACAGCATTAACCCTGGTAGTAACCAATGGGCAAGAAAATCAGACCGAATAAATTCCCAATAATTCTCACTATTTAATCCTCGATAAAAAACCGCTCCTAAAAATGCCCCGATAATTCCCCAAGCAATTAATCGAGATAGTAAACCAGGAGTGTACAATAAGTGGTCAAAATTTTGGATTTCCTCTGTATCTAAACCATTATCTTCTTCTATGTCTGTTTCCATTTCTTCTTGAGAAGTCTTTGGTTTTGGCACAGAAGATTGCGAGAATGATTCAGCATAATCTTTATCTTTATCACCTAGCCAAGCAGCAACGGAAACTCCTACCACTGTTGAAACCGTTGTCGCTGCTAAGGTTGGAAGCCAAATTGCAGCCGGAAGCGTACTCCCTGCTGCTGCTCTTACGCCAATAATTGTCAATGGAAATAAGGTGACACTGGAGGTATTAATGGCCAAAAATAAACACATCGCATTAGTCGCAGTTCCTGGAAAGGGGTTAAGTTTATTGAGTTCAACCATGGCCTTCAAACCAAAAGGGGTGGCCGCATTTCCTAGTCCCAACATATTAGCTGAGATATTCAATAACATCGCCCCCATGGCAGGATGAGTGGGAGGAACATCTGGGAATAAGCGAACCATCAAGGGTTTTAACCACTCAGCTAAAGTTAACATCAATCCTCCTGCTTCGAGAACACGAATTAACCCTAACCAAAGTGCCATAATTCCAATTAACCCAATAGCTAATTGCACCGCACTCTTAGCAGCGTCTACGCTCGCTTGGGTAACAGCTTCCATTTTCCCTGTATAACTGGCTAATAGGACAGAAATGACCATCAAGCCAATAAAAACCAGATTAATCGCACTAGGTTTTCCACTACCAGAACGCAAAAATGACATTAATTAATTCTTATCCTTTACTTATAAATAGTCTGAGGAATTTCTCAATTTTATAACTGTACGTCGTTAGACTTCTTATCGTCAAGAAGATGTTATTTTTCTCTTAAAATCTGGGAAAACTAACATAAATAACTGCAATTAAGATTTTAATGGTTAGTGCTAATGTTCTTGATAAATATGCTCATTTAGAAGGTAAACCGCATTAGAAGCATACTGTTTTATTGTATAGTAATCATAGTTTAATGAATCAAAATTATGACATTTCGTAACCCAATTCCTACGGTTGATATTATTATCGAATTAATCGATCAACCTAACCGACCCATTATCTTAATTGAACGCAAAAATACTCCTTATGGATGGGCGTTACCAGGAGGGTTTGTTGACTATGGAGAAACAGTAGAAAATGCAGCCTATCGAGAGGCACAAGAAGAAGTTAGTCTATCTGTTAATTTAATTGAGCAGTTCCATGTTTATTCTAATCCCAATCGAGACGAACGTAAACATACCATGAGCATTGTTTTTATTGCCACGGCAACGGGACAACCTCAAGCAGCAGATGATGCTAAAAATGTACGAGTTTTTGATCTTTGGGAATTACCTAAAAATCTTTGCTTTGACCATGATAAAATATTAGCAGATTATCAAAATTATCGCTATTATAAGTTGCGTCCTAATTTAATTTAATTATGTTATTTCTAGGGATTGATTTTGGAACATCAGGGGCAAGAGGTATTGTTATTAATGAAAGAGAAGAAATTATTAGTCAAGTTGATTTTTCTTTTTCTCACCAAGATACTAACAATTTAAGCCAAACATGGAAAAATACTCTTTATCTACTTTTAGAAAATATTTCAATAGATATCAGAAATAAAATTCAAGCAATTTCTATTAATGGGACTTCTTCTACTGTCTTATTTTGTAATAAGCAAGGTGAACCAATTAAAGAACCAATTTTATATAATGATTCACGAGACTTGACTATTTTAAATGGGTTTAAAAGCATTATTCCAGAAAATCATCTTGTCAATAGTTCTACATCTAGTTTAGTCAAACTTTTATCGTGGGAGCAAACAAATAAACTAGAAAACAATTATTATTTTTTACACCAAGCAGACTGGCTGGGATTTTTATTACATGGAAAATTAGGAATTAGTGATTATCATAATTCCTTAAAACTGGGTTACGATGTCGAAAATTTATGTTATCCTGACTGGTTAAAAGCATTACCTATTAACTCAATTTTGCCCGAAGTTTTACCCCCAGGAACTCCTATAAATACCGTTAGTAAACATATAGTTAAAAAGTTTAACTTTCCTAAATATTGTCTAGTTTGTACAGGAACGACTGATAGTATTGCTGCTTTTTTGGCTAGTGGTGTAACAAAACCAGGAGAAGGAGTCACTTCTTTGGGTTCAACTTTAGTGTTAAAACTATTAAGTAAAACTCGTGTTGAAGATATTTCATCGGGAATTTATAGCCATCGTTTAGGTGATTTATGGTTAACCGGAGGTGCATCCAATACAGGAGGAAAAGTCTTAAAGCACTTTTTTAGAGATGAAGAATTAGAAAAATTGAGTCAAAAAATAAACCTTGATAAACCGACAAAATTCGATTATTATCCCTTATTAAAACCTGGAGAAAGATTCCCCATTAATGATCCAAAACTACTACCTAAACTTGAGCCAATACCTGATAATAAGGTAGAATTTTTACAAGGTTTACTAGAAAGTATGGCCAAAATTGAAGCATTAGGATACAAAAAATTACAAACTTTAGGGGCAACTCCTGCTACTAAAATTTATACTGCTGGAGGTGGAGCAAAAAACAAAAATTGGGCTAAAATAAGGCAGAGTTTTCTGCAAATACCCGTACATATTTCAAACCAAACTGAAGCAGCTTATGGTAGTGCTTTATTAGCTAAAAGAAGTCAAAACAATTAGTCTATTAAACAGGAGTAACTTTAAAATTATGATGGAATTATACTTAAACAATTCTTGGATTATTGCACTTATCCTTAACAGTATTTTGCTGATTTTTGCTTTCATTGTTCCTAAAAAATTATTAACCCCTTTAGGCTATTTTAATGCTTGGATTTTAGGAGTAATTGTTTGGGCGACATTGAGTTGGCAAGGTTACGCAGTTGTTATGTTTTATTTCTTAGTGGGTTCAGGAGTAACTAAGATTGGTATGGCAGAAAAAGAAGCTGCTGGAATCGCAGAAAAACGCTCAGGAGTAAGGGGTCCAGAAAATGTTTGGGGTTCGGCCTTAATTGCAACTTTTTGCGCTTTAGGAACTCTATTTATTGACGCTCCTTGGACACAATTATTAATATTGGGTTATGTGGCTAGTTTCAGCACTAAATTATCAGATACTACCGCATCAGAGGTGGGGAAAGCTTATGGAAAACTTACTTTTTTAATTACTACTTTAAAACCCGTCTCTCCAGGTACAGAAGGGGCTATTAGTTTAGAAGGAACTCTAGCCGGAATTGTTGCATCTGCTGTCATTGCTTTGGTGGGTTATCTAGTAGGATTAATTAATGTAATTGGTATTTTTTATTGTATTATCGCTGCTTTTATTGCCACTAATTTAGAGAGTGTAATCGGGGCAACTTTACAAGAAAATTTAGAATGGATGACCAATGAAATAGTAAATATTATTAACACATTAATCGGTGCTGTAGTTGCTATTTTATTAGCTTGGTTAGTTATTAATTTTATGACTATATAAGAAACTGTTCAAAAATAAAATATTAATATATTATGATGGGCAAAATATAATTTTTTTCAGCTATTGATTAGTTAGATAGCTTTGCCCACCCTACAGAAATAGAATATATTATCAAGGAAATAGTTAGTATTATTCGCTTATTTAGGGCTAAATTTTATAGTATAATTATGAGTGTATCGTCAAATAACTTAATAACCAATTAGCCATAGTTGCACGACGAGTATCTCTAGGTTCAAAAGTTCCTATTTTATAGCCTTTAAATCCTAATTTTTCTTTGAGTAATTGTTTATTTTCTTTAGGAATAGAACGGGTTAATTTTACTGTAGGAGGACGATTTTCAATGAAGTTTGGTGGTTGGGGATACTCTTCTTTCCAAGATTCTTCTACCCTGGAATTATCCCAAGTTTGGCTACTTTCATCGTAACGATATCCTAAATAATGCCATACCATTTGATTGACAGTTTCATCGTCTATTTCTTCACTGAGAATGGCGTTAATAGTATCAGTATTAAGAGGGGGTAACTCTTTCATAATTCTTTTTAATCAATTAGGACTATATTTAATCTTACCCTAGAATGAGCCTTGTTAATAACTATAGTTGCACAGAAAATAGTTAGGATATTTTTATACCCTTAACTGTCATTGGTGAGTAAGGAGGAATCTCCTTAACATCCTAATCATAAAGATGTACAGTCTAGAGGACTATTTTACGATTCAGATTCACATCTAAGCGTTAAAATGCTATATAAATAAATAGTTACTTATATAATGTAAATCCTTGAACAAGATATTTATGGATAACTCTAAACCGATGTTTTCTAACACCCGTAGCTTAATTAATTATCTATCCTCAACAAGTTGGATAACTGTTGTTATTATCATAGCTGTTTTAATTGCTACACCTATTTTATTCGTAGTTAGTAGTATTTTTATCGATGCTGGAACAATATGGAAACACTTAGCGGAAACTGTATTAACTGGTTATATTGTAAACTCTTTACTGCTAATGTTTGGAGTAGGAATAGGAGTGTTAATTATTGGGGTTGTAACGGCATGGTTAGTAACCATCTGTCGCTTTTGGGGATGTGATTGGTTTGAATGGTTATTGTTGCTTCCTCTTTCTGCTCCTGCCTATTTATTAGCCTATACTTATACGAATATGTTGGAATATTATGGACCAGTTCAAATGGCACTTCGTTCTTGGTTTGGATGGCAAAGTGTTAATGATTATTGGTTCCCTAATATTCGTTCTTTATGGGGGGCAATTGTAATGTTAATTTTGGTTCTTTATCCCTATGTTTATTTATTAGCTAGAACCGCTTTTTTAGAACAGTCAATTGCCACCTTAGAAGCGAGCCGTTCTTTAGGTTGTAGTCCTTGGCAAAGCTTTTTTAAAGTTGCTCTTCCTTTAGCTCGTCCGGGAATTATTGCTGGTTTAGCCTTAGCTTTAATGGAAGCTTTAAATGATTTCGGAACGGTTGAATATTTTGGGGTGAATACCTTTACCACTGGAATTTATGATACCTGGTTTGGTTTAGGTGAAAGATCAGCAGCAGCGCAACTAGCAGCTTTTTTGATGTTATTTATTTTTACACTAATTATTTTAGAATTATGGTCACGTCGTCAAGCTCGTTATTATCAAAATAGTAGCCCTCAAAGCCATATTAATCGTTATCAATTAACATCTTGGCGAGCATTTTTAGCTTTTTTATTTTGTTTTATTCCTTTTTCTGGAGGGTTTTTAGCTCCTTCTATTTATTTAGTAGAATTAGTTATTAATAATGCACAAACAGCTTTTCAAAATAACTTTTTTACCTTGGCTGGTCATAGTTTAAAAGTTTCAGTAATTACTGCGATCGCAGCGTTAATTTTATCCTTGATTATGGCTTACGGCAAAAGACTAAAAGATGGCTTTTTTATGAATAGCAGTGTGAGAATTGCTGCTTTAGGTTATGCCATTCCAGGGTCAGTTATTGCTGTGGGAATTTTGATACCAGTAGCACGGTTAGATAATGCGATCGCTAATACAATAGAAGAGGCTTTTAATGTTAAAATAGGGTTATTAATTAGTGGCACAATTTTGGCTTTAATTTATGCTTATCTAGTGCGATTTCTCCCCGTTGCTTTTGGTGCAGTTGAATCTAGTTTAGGTAAAATTCGACCTAGCTTAGATGATGCTGCTAGAAGTTTAGGAGAAACCCCTAGCAAAATTTTAATTAAGATTCATACCCCTTTAATGACTGGAGGTATACTAACAGGAATTATGTTAGTTTTTGTCGATGTCATGAAAGAATTACCTGCTACTTTAGTGATTCGCCCCTTTAATTTTGATACGTTAGCTATTAGGGTATATCAATATGCTTCCGATGAACGATTACCTGATGCAGCGGCACCTGCTTTAGCGATTGTTTTAGTGGGGATGATTCCTGTTATTTTTCTCAGTTGGCAAATTACTCAATCACGACGTAGATAAGCTATTATGTAAGGGCTTAATATTATTAAGCCCAAAAAAATACAATTGCTAGAGATTACTTTCTTGCTTGAATTACCTGTAAACTACCTCCTGCATATAATTTTTGTTGACAGTCATTAAAACCAAAAGATTGTAACTCATTAATTAAA
This sequence comes from Crocosphaera sp., assembly GCA_051439625.1. Taxonomy (GTDB): domain Bacteria; phylum Cyanobacteriota; class Cyanobacteriia; order Cyanobacteriales; family Microcystaceae; genus Crocosphaera. Next base: position 13,325 of record JBFRWO010000422.1, read on the forward strand.
TTTGTTTCTAATAGTTTCCAAGCGGTTTCTGTTTCAAATAGCCACATAAATGTTGCTAAAGATGGCCAAAATAAAAGATTAGTAGGTTGATGTAAATCAATAAAAGCAAAAATACCACCGGGTTTGAGAACTCGATAAACTTCTTTCATAATTTCTCTTAATTGTTCGGTTTCCATTTCATGCAAGGCAACACTACTATGAACTATGTCAAATTCTTGCTCAGAAAAAGGTATTTTTTCGGCTAAAGCGTTAACATAATTAGCTTGAGTAACCCGTTTTTTAGCCCGTTCAATTGCTTTAGGAGAAGCATCAAGTCCCATAACTTGTGAAGATTTTTGGACTAAAAATTGAGTGGTTTGACCACTGCCACAACAAAGGTCTAAAATTTTACTATCTGAGTTAATCTTAATACCTTCAAGAGATAAACTACGAAACCGCTTTTCTCCACCTACCGCTAACGCACTTAAACGAGAAATGGTATTATATAACCAAGGATATTGATAACTTAAAGGTCTTAAAAAAGTTGCCATTTAAAAAATATTTAATCGAAAATCCGTCCTTAAAAACGGGAGATTATACAAAAATATCATAACACAAATACAAAGTAAATTATTCTAAATAATTCCTTTTTTCTCTAGCTAATGCTAATAGTAACCTTTTTTCTGTTCTGGCGATCGCTCGATAAGTTTTTTCAATTGCTTCCGGTTCTACGGAAATATTTGTAATACCCCAATTAATCAAGTCTTCAATAATTTGAGAAGAATTCACAACAATTTGACCACAGACAGAACAAGGAATTTCTAATCTATTAGCTTCTTCAATCAACTGTTTTAAAGCACCCGAAATGGAAGATTTATAGGCGGCAGGAATATCACTCCAGGATAACTTATTTCGTTCTATACCTAACAATAAAGGAATTAAATCGTTAGTACCAATGGCAATTCCTTGTACACCAGCTTTAACATAATCAGCTAGTTGAAAAATAATGGAAGGTACTTCTGCCATGATCCAAACTTGAAATGAATCTGAAAAAGATAATTCAAACTCTTCAATTAAATCACGACAAAAACGGAATTCATCTACCGTTCTCACAAAAGGTAAAATAATATTAAGATTGTCATATCCTTGCTTTTGAACTGCTGATAAAGCCTGTAATTCTAAGCGAAATAAAGTTGAATCATGATGATAGCCAGCGGTTCCTCGACAGTTTTGATCGGTCGAAAATTTGTCATCAAAGGTTCTGTAAAAAATTGGTTGAGGATGAAAAAATTCAGCAAATTGAGTTATTCTTTGCTGCATTTTTTCAATAATTTGATACCCTTGAGAATTGTCTAACCATTCTCTTAAAGAATGAGGCGGACATAAATCTAATAACATCAATTCTGAACGAATTAAACCTAAACCATCACAAGGTAAACCTTCCATTTTACTTAAAGAACTAGGCTGGGTTAAATTAACCATTAATTTAGTACCTATGGGATAATCTAAAGAAGGTGTTTTTTCAAGAGCAATTTGAGATGCTTGAAGAGTAACTTCTTTGTGATCTGATGTATTCAAAACAATGTTGCCATTATCTCCATCAATAAGGATAGAATCTCCTGTTTGTAGCCAAGTTGTTGCTCCAGGAACACCCACAACCGCAGGAATTCCTAATTCCCTAGCTAAAATAGCTGCATGACTAGTTATTCCTCCCTCTTCAGTGATAACTCCTGCTGCTTGTTTAATAGAAGATAGTTGAAAAGGATGAATTTTTTGAGTAACAATAATAGGATGTGTTGAAGCAACTAGATTAGATAAATTGTCTTCATTTAGTAAATAAACAGTGCCTTTAATTTGCCCTGGGGCAGCACCAATACCCATTAGTTGATGTTGAGATGGTTGGGTTATTATCTCTGGTTTTGTATCTTTAATCAATTGGTTATAAGGTAATGGAATTAATTGAGTTATCGCCAATTCAGAGGATGAATTATCACCATAATTATACAATATCCACTCTAAAGAATGGCAAGAAATCGAGTCATCATGCAAATCATTAAATAGTTGAACTGTTTGCCTAATTTCTTCAGATTTTAAACAATATTGCAACTGTTCTTGATCGCTAAGACAATAAGCTTCTAAGCATTGTTCTGTTGTTAATTGCTTCAATTCTGGTTTATTTTTTAAACGATAAGCACGAGCTTTATTCCCCAATCTTTGGGCTAAAACTTTTCCTGATTCTCCGTCAAATTTCCAGTAATCTGCTAAAATATCTCCTTGAAGTAAACTATTTCCTAATCCCCAATTTCCTTCAATTTCAAAATATTTAGAGTGAGTTATCATCCTCCCAGATGCAACTGAATTAACCATCGGTTGTATCAAAATACCTAAATTTAGTTGGTCAATTCTCATCCCTAGACGTTGCCAATAAAATAAACTTTTTGCGCTCAATATTTGCGCCCACATTTCCTTAATCCCTGTCTCTAAATTATCGGCAAAATTCCAACAAACTTGTCCAGGAGTTAAGCCAGAAATATCTTGATTAAGAGGAAAACTTCCCCCTAAAGAAGTACGTAAAATTAACGCTTCGCTGCCTAACTTTGATGCCCCTTCCATTAATATTTCTCTCCATTGGGAGGGGAAAGATAAACTCAAGATAGATTGACGACTTTGTTGAGCAACTAACTGTAATGTTCGAGGATTATCTACATCCAAATGAAGGGATGAGCCAGGAAAATCTGCTAATAATGAATTCACATCGTTCAAATTATCTAGAAATTCTCTAAATACACTTGAACTAATCACAAAACCAGGAAAAACATTGTAGCCACTTTGTTTAAGTTGACTGAGTATCCATGCTTTTTCCCCAACAACGGGACGATCCCGTAAATCAATTTCAGAAAGCCAATAAAGCTTGATCACGGCAATAACAAGAACCCAATTACCAACTAGAATTAAACCCGTTAAAAAGATTTATTATAATGCTCAGTTAAAACAAAATTACTATTTTTAATTCGTATTTACCTAATTGTCATGGTATCATAACAAACTCCCTGATCACAATGGGATGTTACCAGAAGCTTGCCATTAATGGTTAAACTAAACCTGAAAGTCTATGATCCAGTATAGCTTTTATCATTGATTTTTATGTATCAAGACTCACGACTTTTTTATATGAAAAGAAACGCTATAGCAGGTTGGTTGTCCATTGGGCGATTGATGATAATACGTATCGTGATTTTAGGGTTAACTACTTTCATTTTAACCGTTACCTGGAGTCCTGTAGCAGTGGGGCAGTTTCCTTTTACGGTTGCCTCAGCAAATACACCCATTAGATCGGAAACTCCTTGGTGGGACCCCAACAAAGCACAGCGTTGTGGGAGACTGTGGTGTAGCGAGGTTCATTTATTTGGCGGTTTAGATAAAGTTTTTAAAGTTGCGGTTACTCCGGATGCTCTTGATGATCCCAATGATGCACCTTCTGCTGTTGAAGAAAGAGCTAGACAAGTTGAAAGTATCTATAATTCCATTTATGATCGTGTTCGTCAGTCGGAATTAATGTTTCAAGATAATGTTATCAAATCTCCATTTGGGGCGATCGCAAATTGGCAAAATTTATTCTTTGATCGCGATAATTTAGGAGACCATCCTGCTAAACCCAAAATTGAAATTGGTATCAGAAATAATCAAACTGTGGTCTTTGTGCCACGACAACTTGACTTAGGTTTATCTGCACAGACAATTGTAACAGTAAATAGAGCGGATCGTCTTCATCAAGGTAAATTAATTGAAGATATTGCTAAGGAGTGGCGTGTTCTAATTTCTGAAAGTCTTAATGAGGCACTTTGGGCTTATGAAATCGATTATTATTATCCTTTTGCTAGATTCGGAGTTGCTATTGCTCTTCTGTTTATTGTTGCCGTTCCTGTGCTTATTTTAGCCATTATTAGACACTTTTTGAAAATTTGGAATCGTCATCTTCGTGGTCAATTACGAGCTTTAAAAGAGTCTTTAACTGTTGATGCAGAGGCTTTATCTTCCGATGAATCATCTATTGTAAATAACGCCGATCAAAGTACAGATAATAATCACGAAAATTCCCAAAGATTACAATTGAATAGGTCTTCTATTGTAGCTACTTTAAAAAAAGTAATTGATCGGCCTGATAAAGCCCTAGCTAAAGCAAAAATTATAGTTGAACATACAGTACAAAATATTACTCAGAACCTTCCTGATTTATCATTAAAGAAACAGGGAATTATCAAACGACAACAAAATATTATTCAATTATTTCTTGGTTTGTTTTTTTGGCTACAATTATTTTTACTATTATTAGCCTTAACTTTAATTGTTTTAATTTTTCCTGAAACTCGTCGTTATACCTATTTCTTTTTAGGACAGGCTATTATAATTCCTTTAATTTGGATGTCTGCTAATATTGCCGATAAGTTGAGCAATCTATTTATTGATTTTTATCTAAATAGATGGGCAAAAAATGCACAGCTAATTAACCCTAATTCTAATCGTTATACTTTGCGAGTCAGTACCTATTCTAACGCCCTAAAAAGTGGCACAAGTTTTCTTTTTATTACTCTTGCTACTGTAGGAACCATCGTGTTTTTAGGGATTAATTTAACAGTCTTAGCAAGTGCGGGAGGTGTAGCTTTTGTTTTTGCCTTTTTATCTCGAAATGTGGTCGAAGATATGTTAAATGGGATTTTGATTTTATGGACAGATCGTTATGCTATTGGAGATGTTATTCAGGTAGGAAATATCAGTGGTTTTGTGGAAAATATGAATATTTATATTACACAAATTAGAGGCTCAGGGGGACGTTTAATTACTATTCCCAATGGTAAAATTTTTATTGTAGAAAATTTAACAAAAGACTGGTCAAGGGTTGAATTTAAAATAGAAATTGCTTACGATGCTGATGTCAGAAAAGCCTTAAAAATTATTAATGAAGTGGGGCAAGAAATCCAAAATGACCCCACTTGGAAAGATAAAATTATTGAACCTGCTTCTATTTTAGGAGTGGATAGTATTTCTCATCAGGGTATCTTAATTCAAGTTTGGATTAAAACTCAGGCGATGCAACAATGGGCAGTAGGAAGAGAGTTTAGATTAAGAGTTAAAGAAGCATTTGAAACAGCAGGAATAGCACTCGGTGTTCCCCATCAAGAAGTTAGATATCAAGCTAATCCCTCCATGAATAATTAATCCTTGAAAATAACTATGATTTTTCACATTACTACTCTTGAAAATTGGCAGAAAGCACAACTTGAAAATGAATATAAATCTACTTCTCTAGAAAAAGAAGGGTTTATTCATTGTTCAACCCAATCTCAAATCATAACTATTGCTAATACATTTTATCGTGATTATGAGCAATTAATTGTCTTAGAAATTAATCCGAATAAATTATTAGCAGAAGTAAAATGGGAATCCCCTGTACATCCTAATCCTAATCTTGACCACAATATTAATAATACTGAAAAATTTCCTCATGTCTATGGAACAATTAATTTAGATGCTGTTGAAAAAATCATCGATTTATGTAAAGATGATCAGGGTTTATTTAAAACCTTTTAAAACTTGAGAAAATTATGGAACGTTTAATATCTTTATTGGGTATAATTGTCTTTTTAGGATTCGCTTATTTAGTATCTTACAACCGTTTAGCTATTCGGTGGAATACAGTTGCTTGGGGATTAGGATTACAATTTATTCTTGGTATTTTCATCTTAAAAACTCCCTTTGGCTTAGGGATTTTTGAATGGTTGGGTAATACCGTTAGAATCTTTTTAGATTATTCTGATGTGGGAGCCAAATTTGTTTTTGGGGAGACTTTTCAAGACCATTTTATTGCTTTTAAAGTATTACCTACTATTATATTTTTTGCCTCATTTATTGCTATTTTATACCATTACGGAATTTTACCCCGTATAGTTAGTATAATTAGCTGGATAATGATACGTACTATGAAAACATCCGGCGCAGAAACACTAAGTTGTGCATCCAATATTTTTGTTGGTTGTACTGAAGCCCCTTTAATGATTAAACCTTATATAAAAACCCTAACTTTGTCAGAACTACACGCTATTATGACAGGAGGTTTTGCCACTATTGCTGGTGGTGTAATGGCCGCTTATATTGCTATGGGAATTTCTCCAACTCATTTAATTTCTGCCTCCGTAATGTCTGCACCAGCAGCCCTCGCTATCTCTAAAATTATGTATCCTGAAACCAATAAATCCGAAACTAAGGATGAGGTTATTCTTGAACTTAAAAGTCCCTATACTAATGCGATTGATGCAGCCACAAATGGGGCATTAGAAGGACTAAAACTAGCCTTAAATGTAGGAGCTATGTTAATCGCAATTTTAGGATTAGTTGCTTTAATTAATGGTATTTTAGGGACCATTGGTCAATCATTAGGATTACCTAATCTATCCTTAGAATTGATTTTTTCTTATTTACTTGCCCCAGTTGCTTGGTTAATGGGAGTTCCGTGGCAAGATTGTTTACAAGTAGGAATTTTACTGGGCAAAAAAACAATTTTAAACGAATTTATTGCTTATCTTGATCTGAAAAATTTGATAACAGAAAATACAATTTCCCCACGCAGTCAAATCATCGCAACTTACGCTTTATGTGGCTTTTCTAACTTAGGAACCATCGGTATTCAAATAGGAGGAATAAGTGCGATCGCTCCCAACCGTCAACAAGATTTAGCTAAGTTAGGTTTGAGAACAATGATAGCTGGTTCTTTGGCTTGTTTTCTAACCGCTTGTATTGCTGGACTTTTGTTGTAATATTTCTTTAAAATCTTAAGCTAATGTAAATTTTTTTAAATCACAGTCATTTTTGACAATTTGTGTTATTCTATTGGTCAGTTGGTTTAAATTTTTAGATTTTAACGTTTGTATAGTTAAAAAGTATTATGGTTCAAGCTAAAGAAAATAAAAAAAGTGAAGTTGCTACTTTGCCCTTCTCTGTTGCTCATACAGGTATTACATCTACTGAGACGCGTCCCTGGGGTTCCTTTACTACCCTAGAAGAAGGCCCTGGCTATAAGATCAAACGTATTGAAGTTAATCCTGGTCATCGTCTTAGCTTACAAATGCACCACCA
>JBFRWO010000423.1:0-10721 GCA_051439625.1 Crocosphaera sp.
GGTAATAATATAACGCCCCGATAAACCAATAATTTTAAATAGATGATCGATTAACAAATAAATTCTCGTTAAATAACCACTATCCTCAAGTATTGACAAAACCAAAAAGAAGGTGGTCGTAATGGGAAAAATAATCGAGACAACATAACGAATACCTAAGGTAAAAATTCCCTGTTCGTTGGCCACTAAATCTTGTAAGATGGTCCAAGGTAATAACTGACCAGCGATGCTGTTAATGAAAGGGTTAATGTGCTGGGTAAAAACCGCTTCAAAGTTATTAACTAAAATCCCTGACCCAAAGCAACCAACAAATTTATAAATCCCCAGATAAACAATCAAAAAGAGGATCGGAAACCCAGTAATGGGATTAACGGTTAACCGATGAAAAAATTCTTCGCTTTCCGTTGACTTTTTTTTGATTTTGACAATGGCTAATTCTTCAAACTTTTTAGCTGCTTGATGACGGGTTTTGGCTATCACTAAAACCAAAGGATCACTAAATTGAGATTGAACCGATTGGACCACCATTTCAATAGCTTCAAACTTGGGTTCGTTTTGCCTAATTTTTTCCCATAATAAGGGGTCTTTTTGTAGCAATAAAAGGGCTAAAGAACGCCGGGAAACTAACGGTTCAATGGCCGCTTTCACAACGTTACGATCGCTGGTTAGAAGGCACTCTATTTTAGTGATTCCTTCTTCAATAGCTGTAGGATAGCGCAGGAATGTGAACATAGTTAGCCATCTTAGCGGTTAAACTTTTGATACCTCTTTTTTGGGCAGCAGATAAAGTGACAACGGGAATACCTAAGGATGCTTCTAATTGCTTTTCATTCACCCAAATTCCTAATTTTTCTGCTTCATCAATCATGTTAACAGCGAGTAAAATAGGAACTTGAGTTTCTATTAGTTGAAATGTTAAATTTAACATTCGACTAAGATTTTTTGCATCAATAACATGAACTACTAAATCTAAAGGTTCTCGAAATAATAACTCCCGAGAAAATCGTTCTTCTTCTGTCATTGGCATCAGAGAATACATCCCTGGTGTATCAATAATAGTGATAGTTTTTCCCGCAATTTTGGTATAATTGCGAGCGGCTTCTACAGTGGTGCCAGGATAGTTAGAAACTGTGGTATAACCCCCAGTTAAAACATTAAATAAAAGACTCTTACCCACGTTGGGACAACCCACTAAGGCCATGGTTCCTTCAGAAATAACTCTTGGAGATTTAGCCCTAAGAGACTCAGGCAAGAAACTTTGCCAAAAACTATTAGAAGTTTGGGATTTTTGTTGACAACTATCAGGACATTGATTACACTTCATCTGTCTTTCTTGTACCTTATTATCAGTGTATTTTTTTTCTTGATTTTAAACAGTAACTAGAGATACATAACTTAAAGAATTATCAATTGTGTTTGGAGACCTATTTTATTTATTTTCAATAACGTATAATGGACAATTAATCAATAAGTATAATTAACGATCAATCTAAGTTAGTTGTTACTTTACTAGAGATCCAATAAAGTTCTAACCAAAGACGGGGATTTTCTGTTTTAAGTCTTGATACTGGGTCACGAATTAGTCTTTTAGCATCGACAAAAATGATATCAATCATGCCAAAAGTTGTGGCAATTTTTCTTAATTGTTCTTGATATGAAATAACTTCTTTTCCTGTTTTCCCTACATAATAGATACTCAAATAATAGTAAGGGGGAGAAACAGGATTAAGACAACCATCAATAATTTTAATATAACAGTCATTTAATAATGAATTAATATAAGGATAAGAATAACTAACTAAATCTCGATATTTCTGGACTAATTTTTCACGAATCACGGCTACAGCTCTCCCATTTCAAATTGTAGGATAAATCAGAAAATAAAGAAGCCTTAATACAATAATGTTTTACTTTTGTGCATTTCTTAAAGAAAATCCGATGATTGGTAATACAATCTTCAATTGGAGAGTCTGAAAACTGTAAAGCAACCTCATCCACGGGACAACTTTCCTTAATTTTGTCACAAAATTTTGGCTTGAGACAAGAGAGTTTAACCGTTTTATGATTCTTTTTAGATAATTCTAATTCATGGCCAAAAAGGAACTCGCTATAATCGGCCACATTATCCAAACCCAAGAGATTAAGAACAATCTCCCCCATCATCCAAAATGCTGTTTTATAAATAAATGTTTTCCACTTTAAATTCATAGTCAACCTCAGAGAAAGCGATTTATTTTGTTGTTGAAGAGTACCCATAAAATCTTTCCCTTGAAAGTTTGAATTAGGGATAGGAAGTCGTGGCAAACGCCACGACTTCCTCAGCAGACGGATGAGGAAAATAGGTCACGAGTTTATACCAAATTAGCTTCTTGGTGAGTTTTGAAGGTACAATCAGATTTTGGATAAGCAACACAAAGAAGTACCCAATCTTGTGCTAATTGATCGTCATCTAAAAAGCTTTGATCTTCTTGATCAATTTCCCCTTCTACCAGTTTACCTAAACAGCTAGAACAAGCCCCAGATCGACAAGAAGAAGGCAACTCAACGTCTTGTTCTTCGGCTGCATCCAGAATATACTGATCTTCGGGAACATCGATAGTGACATCCACTTCAGCGAACTCTTCTTTTTTGCCCGTCTCTTTGTTCTTTCTTTTTTTAACTTTCATGAGACGAACTTTGTAGGTTGCAGACATTAAGTATTCTCCTTAAATATAGGAACGTTTACCAGTGATTTTTAACAATTTAGTCCTTCTAAAAATAGAAGCAATAACCATTAAAAATCAAAGCTTTTTTTAGCCGCAAGAAGCAGCTTGGCTGCCGCAGTTTGCTGTAGCGAAAGACTTACCGCAGCCACAAGTCTGTGTTGCATTGGGGTTAGTGAAGGTGAAACCCCCTTGAGTTAAACTATCGACAAAATCAATGACCACACCATCTAACAAAGACACACTATTAGGGTCAACATAGATGAGGACATTATCTTGTTCAAAGCAAACATCTTCGTTTTTAGCTTCCTTAACTAAATTTAAAGCGTATTCGTAGCCATTACAGCCACCACTTTTAACCCCAACGCGAATACCAGTAATAGTATTTCCTTCGAGGAACGTACGGAGTTTTGAAGTAGCTTTTTCAGTAAGAGTAACAGTCATGGTTTTTTAAGAGGTGATGGGGTGAGGAAGGAGTGTGGGTAGTGTGGGGAGTGTGGGGAGATTATTTTACTCGGAACTCCGAACTTCTAACTCCGAACTCCGAGGGATATAACTGCTGCTTAAGCGTTGCTTGGTAAAGTCACCGCAAACAGGACAGTTAGGGTCGTGGTAAGGACGACGCTTGGCAAAGGTGGCAGTCCCTAAGTCCATGGTCAAAAGTTGACCCGTCAGAGGTTCTCCCAGTCCGGTTAAGAGTTTGATGCCTTCTAAAGCAGCTAAACAGGCTAAACTACCAGAAACTGCCCCTAAAACTCCAAACCCCCAGCGATCCCATTGGGGAGTTTCGGGGAAAATGCAGGATAAACAGGGAGTTTCCCCAGGAATGATGCTGGTTAAGTACGCATCCATGCCACTCATGGCTGCTTCCACCATGGGAACCCCGGAACGTACACAAGCTTGGTTTAAAAGGTTGCGTTCTTTGAAGTCAAAGGCGCAGTCAAAGGCAATATCCGCCTGTTGTACCAAAGCGTCAATATTCTCTGCTGTCACAAACTCCGGAACAGCCTCTACTTCAATCTCCGGGTTTAGGTTTAATAGGGTTTCCTTGGCTTTATACACCCTTGGTTGACCCACCCAGCTATTGGTCATCAATATCTGACGGTTGAGATCATCCAAACGCAGATCCCCACCCCTCACTAAAATGATTTTACCCACCCCGGCAACTGCTAGATACAGAGCAACTGTACCACCTAGTCCTCCCACTCCTGTTACCACAGCAGTGGAGTCCTTAAGGCGTTTTTGTCCTTCTTCGCCAAAACCAGGGAGTTGTATTTGTCGTGAATAACGTTCTCTTTCCGTTGGGGTGAAGTTCATGACGATTTGGGGGTGAGGGTTGGAAAGCGTGGGGAGTGTGGGGAGGGTGGGGAGTGTGGGGAGATAAATTTTACTCCGAACTCCGAACTCCGAACTCTTATTAAAGCGTTTCTGCTTGTTTAGCTAAATCATCCAATAAAACGACGTTGTTGGGAACATCTTTGAAGACTTTAAACAGTTTTGTTTCTAGGGGACTAGAGGTTTTAAATAGTTCGTAAGCTTCCTGGAAAGCTAATTTATACTTTTCTAATCTCTGACTTTCACCAAGATCCGGGAAGGCTTGATCGACTTGGGTGATAAGTAAAGAGAACTGCTTAAGAATATGCAGACGATTGACATTAACAAAAGAAGGGTCATAACTAATATCAAAAAAGTTTAGATAGTCTTCGGTGTCGATGAGTTTGGTGAACTCAGTTAGGGTTCTTGGTGTGTCAACAGTAATGGTCATTTTAGGGCTTCCTCCCAGATTTTTAGTTTTTTTCTGAGTTGTTCTAACTCGCTGAATATATCGTAAGTTTTTTGTGCCGTTTCCATTAAGTTTTGGTAATCGGTAGGTAGTCCTTCGGCTAGATCGTGCAAGTCCATCTTCATTTGACCTGCTTTAGAGTTGAGTTTACGAACCTTTTTTTTTAGATCAGCAACGGCTTCTGGAGTCGGATTATTTTCAGTAGCAACTGTCATACTTCTTACCTCTTTTTTACTTAGAAATTGAGGGAAAAACAAAAAGTAAATATTTTTTGTTTTTCCTTCTTGCTTTAATTAAAGTTTAGAAACTTCAGGAAATCTCTTCACTAATTCAATGCCAGAATTTACTAATTTAGTTCCTTGGTCATTTAACTTTTCTAAGGTGTCAAAACCGAAGCGATGAGCATCTCGTAAACTGCGAGAAACAACCATTAGTTTCCCACCCCATACTAAAGCCCAACCGAAACCTTCATGGTTTAAGTCAACAACAACTTGACACAACAATCCTGTCTCTTGTTCTATTAAGGCAGCGATCGCCCGAAAATAACACATAATCCTTAACTGTGTGGTGGGATCAATCTCTCCATCTAAGGATATTTCCCGTCTTTTCTTCTTAGGAATAACATAAGGGGCAATCACAAGTTCATCGGTCCATGTGCGATACACGCCAAAGTGATCATAGGCCCGAAGTTGCTGAACTAATGCTTGTAGAAAAGGACTATCTGCAACTGAGAGAGTATTGGTTTCTGTATTGGTTGTTGTTGTTGCCATAATAACAATTATCCTGAGAATATTTCCGTTATCTATGAACAATTTTACACCATTTTGTTGTTAATTATTCATAGATTTTTTTTAGTGACATAATTAGTTTACAGTTACCAGCGATTAGTAAATTTACTGCTCACTGTTTACTACTAACTGTTCACTGATTATTCATCCTCATCGTCATCCAAAAAATTAGGTGTTGGCTCAATTCCTGCTTCTTTTTGTAAAACTCTTCTTAACCAGGGAGGGGGATTTCCTTTTAAAGTTTTGACTAATTCAGTAAGAATTTCATCAATTTTTTCCGTCTCACTTCTAGCTTTAATAGGAGTCACATTTTGACGGATCAAACGGGCGGCTGCACTACCACCAATAGCAGAAACATAGAGTAAAGTACAACCGTCTAATGCTTCTAGTTTAGGCACTAATTTGTCTTCATTACCGTCTTCTTTTAAGTCACCACCGAACTCTAAAGTATTGACAAAATCGAAGCCATCGGTAGAGACATCATATAAGTCAATATTCTTTGCCCAACCAAAGTGGGCGTTGACGTGAACGTTATCGCTAGTCGTAAATGCAACTTTCATGTTTTTCCTCTCAGATGAACAAAATTAAGGGGAAACCTTAAACCGTTAACCCGTTTTCATGTAGCGCGACGGGACTATGTTTGGCTTCTTCTTCCATAAGAATATTGCCAACATCAAATAAAAACTTCATGGTACCACGATACCCCACCAAACAGCGTTGACCTAAACCTAAGCGATCAAACACAGGATAACCCATTCTATATAAGGGAGCTTTTAGACGTTTAGCTAAGGATGTACCGTGAGAATTAGTAATAATTAAATCTGAACCAACTGCCAATTCTTCTAAGTCTTCTAAATCACCAATAGTAACCGTGTCGATAGGTAATTTTTCCAAAAGTGGGGACTTAGTTGTGGTGACAGCAGCTTGAACATTTGCTCCCATTTCTGTCAATAACCAAGCGGTTTGATACAGTAAGTCAGGTTCTAAGGCTAAAGCAACTTTCTTGCCACCAAAATAGAAATGAGTGTCCAAAATAACATCCTGTAACTGACGGCGTTGCCGTTGTAAATGTGCCGGAATATTAGGTACAATAGGGAAGTGATGATCGCAACGGGCGGTTAAAATTTGGGACAATTCCCATAAAAACGAATCAACCGCATCTAAACCAGCTAAACGAGGGAAAACTTTATATTTTGTGCCAAAACGTTCCTGTAAAATTGAAGCAGCTTTGGTCATACTTTCCCCAATAGCTAAAGTTAAACAAGAACGATTTAACTGTTTTAATTGAGTTAAACTGGTTCCCCCAGTAGTTACCGTGTGATAATCATCCTCTAAATGACCATCCAAAGAACGGGATAAGTCAGGAATCATAATAGGAGTGATGCCAAACCCCTCAATAATTGTTTTGACCTCTTCCACGTCTCCAGGAGACATATAGGAAGCACATAACACAGTTACCTGGGGTTTCAGTCCCACCATTGGCGGTTCATCATCCGGTACATTACTATAGTCAGTAGAGACGATACTTTCCACAGCCGCCGCATAACCATCCTGTAACGATCCCTTATAATCAGGAGTAGAAACATAAACAAGAGGAAATGTATCTAACTCTGGGTGTTTGTCCCTAAATTCCTTTAAAATACGCGGCATATCATCCCCTCGCGTCTCCGTCAACCCAGTGGTTAACAAACCGATGATCTGAGGCTGATATTTTTCTAAAATAGTTAAGATCGCTTGTTCTATATGGTCTTCCCCACCCAAAATGGTACTCACTTCCGTCATAGCAGTAGTAGACAGAGGGATAGACTCGCGAAAATGACGCACTAAAACAACCTTAGCAAAAGCAGTGCATCCTTGCGAACCATGAAACAAAGGCATCATTTTTCGCAACCCCAGAAACGCTAACGCTGCGCCTAGCGGTTGACTCATTTTTAAAGGGTTAACTGATAGAGACTTGTGCGGGTTTAGGATAGTGGTCATTTTGGTTACTCCTCTGTTTTTTGTTGGGGTTTGGGGGGGTTTGGGAAGTGTGGGAAGTGTAGCGAGATATATTAACTTCTGACTTCTGACTTCTGTGCGATAGCGCCGGAACGTAGTGAGGAACTTCTGACTTCATTACTCTCCTTCAGCTTCTAAGTTCAATAAACTCTCGTGTTCCTGTTGCCAAAGTTCCCAAGGGGAGGGTTTACGAACCTGTTTCCAAATGGGACTATAAACCGCTTCGCTTAACTCTCGGGCCATTTCCACTAAACCGATGTAACCAGCGTAGGGATGATGACGTTCTTGGTTAATATCGAGGAAAGGTATCTTTGCTTTCAGTGCGGTGTATTGGTTTCTGCCACCTGCCACCAAGAGGTCAGCATTTGTCTTCTCAATGACCCGTAAAAGCTCCTCTGGACTACCTTTCTCCAGCATAATGCCATCTTTGCCCAAAAGTTTCTTAATACGTCCCTTATCTTCCTCTGTACTTTTCTTGGTGCTAGTAGCCACCACTTCCATACCCAAGTCTTGTGCTGCCGAAACGATAGACCAACTTTTCACACCACCGGTGTACAAAACCATGCGTTTACCCTTGAGACGTTCCCGATAGGGGGCCAAGGCAACATTTAACTTGGCGGTTTCTTCTTTTATTATTTCTTCAACCCGTTCTATTAATACTTTGTCCCCAAAAAATTGAGCGATGTTGCGTAAACACTGATTCATGTCTGCAATGCCATAAAAAGATTCCTCGATATAAGGAATGTCGTAGCGTTCTTGCATAGCAGTGGCCATATTAATTAAAGCCTTCGAGCAGATCATAACATTCAGTTTAGCCCGATGAGCATAACAAACTTCATCATAACGAGCATCCCCTGTAATCTTAGAGAGAACATTAATACCCGCTTTTTTAAACAGAGGAAGAACACCCCACATTTCCCCGGCAACATTATATTCACCGATTAAATTAATATCATAAGCCGTGGTATATTTAGGTTCTTTTGTGCCAACAACATGATCTAACAAAGCCTCCCCACCGAGACGGTTTCCTAAGTTTTTACTACCAACAAAACCAGGAGAATGAACAGGAATGATAGGAGTTTTGTGCTTATCAGTAGCAGCTTGACAAACCGCGTCTAAATCATCACCAATAAGAGCAGTAACACAAGTAGAATAAACAAAAACTGCTGCTGGATTATACTTTTTAACTAACTTTGCGATCGCCTTATAAAGCTTTTTTTCGCCACCAAAAATAATATCATTTTCCGATAAATCTGTGGTAAAACCCATCTTATAGGTCATCGGACCACTAGAAAGACTACCCCGACTATTCCAACTATTCCCAGAGCAGCCAATGGGGCCATGAACTAAATGAGCAGCATCGGTGATAGGAACTAAGGCAATAGAAGCCCCATCAAAAGCACAACCTCCTTGAGCAGAACCAGGGTTAGCTTTTTGAGTACAAGCCTTATTTTTACCTTGACCTTCCTTCTTTTGATTATGTTCACACCCAGGTTGTGTCAACAAATCGTTGATTTTGCTCTTGGTTATTTTCATGACTGAATTCCCTAATAATTACCAGTGACCCAATAATTAACAGTTAACAGTTAACAATTAACAATTAATTATTTAACAGATATAATGCTCAACATTTTCACCACAAACATCAGCCAAATAACTTAACGCTCTAAGTCTTAACGCCACGACTTCGTGATAAAAAGGATTTAACTTACATAGAGGAGGAATGTGGAATAACTCATGCCCTAACACCGTTATTGTTCTTTCAAAAGGACAAGAACAAGGAATCACCCGACAAATAAAATGAGCAAAAGAGCGATCATTGATCTCTAAATGATCAAGCCAGCGTTTCAGGGGGAAAAGGGGGTCGAGAGTGAAGCTTTTTTGAGCGGAATAAGGAGTAGGACTTGTCATAACCATTTCCTCATCTTGATTAAAAAATAATGGCAGAGAGTTTTTGAGAACAGAAGAAGCAGAGGGTGCAGGGGAAGCAGAGGAAGAAAATATGAATTCCAAACTTTTGCCTTTTGCCTTTTGCCTTCTCGAAGAGAGAGGGGGAGAGGGGGGGAGTAAGGACTCCCTGAATGCTCCTGATCTCCCTCGTATTTAGATTTCCTAATTAACGAACTAAGTCGAAAGAAATATCCGTTACAGCAGGAGTATCTGTCTTACGATCTAAGTGATCCATTATTCCATTAGCGATCCAGGTGAGGAGGTTAATAGCACCTTCATAACCAATGGTGGAATAGCGGTGTAAGTGATGGCGATCGAAGATAGGATAGCCAATACGGATTAAAGGAGTCTTGGTATCACGCTCTAAATACTTAGCGTAGGAATTACCAATTAAGAAGTCAACGGGTTCGGTGAACAGTAAAGAACGCATATGCCATAAATCTTTACCACCCCAAACAGTTGCTTGTTGTCCGTAGGGACTAGCAGCAAGTAGAGCTTTGGCTTCTTCTTCAAATTCCTTGTTGCTGTTGTTAACCAAGACGTGAACAGGTTCGATACCCATTTCTAACATGAACTGTAATAAGCCCATAACTAGATCGGGATCACCATAAACAGCAGCGCGTTTGCCGTGTACCCAAGCTTGGGTATCAGTCATAGCATCAACTGCACGTCCACGAGCTAATTCAAACTCTTCAGGAATAGGTTTGCCGGTTAACTCAGATAAGCCCATTAAGAACTCATCAGTAGCTTTAACACCCCAAGGACGATAGGTAGCGGTTTTTTGTCCCCACTCTTTCTCGATGTATTTACGAGTTTTAGTAGTGGTGTAGTTTTGTAAGGTAACAGTAGCTTCAGCGTTGATAGAATCAGCCGCATCTTCTAAGGAAGTCCCTTCATGGTACATTTGGAATTCTCCTAAGTTGGGAGAATCTAAGTACATTTCGTGGTCGCCTAAGATGGTAGCATCTAAATCAAACGCAGAGATGATTTTTTTCAGTTCCCGTAAGTTACCGATGTAGGTTTCAAAACCAGGAATGATGTTGATTTTACCGTTGGTGGTTTCAGCTTTCTTGCCTTCGGTTAAAGTAGCTAAGATGGATTTCATCATGCTATCGTAACCAGTGATGTGGGAACCCACAAAAGAAGGAGTATGAGCGAAAGGAACAGGAAAATCGTCAGGAATAGATCCTTCGTTACGAGCATTTCCGATGAACGCACCCAAGTCATCCCCAATAACCTCAGCCATACAGGTGGTGCAGATGGCGATCATTTTGGGTTTGTAGAGAGCGTAAGCATTAGCTAACCCATCGATCATGTTCTTTAATCCACCGAAAACAGCAGCGTTTTCTGTCATGGAAGAAGAAACAGCACTTACAGGCTCTTTGAAGTGACGGGTTAAGTGGGTACGGAAGTAAGCCACACAACCTTGAGAACCGTGAACGAAGGGTAAAGTTCCTTCAAACCCAACAGCAGCAAGTAAAGAACCTAAAGGTTGACAAG
>JBFRWO010000424.1:0-5927 GCA_051439625.1 Crocosphaera sp.
CTGTTTCCCTTTCGACGATGAAGCTTATCCCCCACCGTCTCACTGGTTGATGCTTACAGGGTATTCTGAGTTTATCTCGCTTTGGTACCGCTCTCGCAGCCCGCAGCGAAATAGTGCTTTACCCCCCTATAAGGTACACAACCGCAAAAATGATCTTCACCAAAAGACAAGTCGGTGTGCCTGACTATCAATTTATGAAAGTTGTTATAAATCTTTATTAGGCACACGGACGACAAGGATTTCTTCATTTACTCAGTCGGTGCGCTTCTTTAGGATAAGATTTGCTTTTTACTATTAACCTGGGGCGCACGGACGGCTGTTCTCAACTGATAGTACCCCGTTGTTAACGACGAGGTTTAAATAGTGTACTATTCTAGAAGCGATCGAGAAATCAATATTCTTATCAACTTAAAACAACTAACATAGAAGCGAACGTTAACTAATTCAATTAGAGCAGCACAAATGGTTATGAATTATTAACAGTTATGTAGTGCTTCATCAGGCAAACCATACTTAAGAATTTGAATAGTTAAAGGAGATTCATAAGCTAAGAAATTAGCAATATTCTCACCACTGCGTAATCTTTCTTTAGTTTTTTCTATGACCCATTGACGATTAAAAGGGATACCAAAATAACAGGGACTTAGTTGATTCCAAGTCACATCAATTGCTTGTTGATCAATATAAACCCAACCGTGTTGAACGGGATAGAGATTAACATTATCTGATAAAGCAAACCCTTCACAATATAGTAATTCTTCAGGATTTTCAGGAGTGAGTAACATATTTAAACAGTTATAATAACATCTTTGAGGAACACCAATCTGTTGAGCTTGTCCTCCTTCCATAAACTGACCATGTTCTAGTACAATTTCTTCAATGCAATGATATTTCCAGTTTGCTTTGTGGGGATCTGGTTCTTTTCTTACCCCTTCAACAATACCCTGTAAAAAGGTTAACATTAACTGTTGATAATCTTCGGTAGTGGGGTTAGATTGGATTTTAGATAAGATATCAAGCATAGTTTTCTCCTGGGTGTGGGTTTAGTATTCCCAAGGATGATCAATCGACTATCATACAAACATGAGTAATTAAACTTATTAGTATTTGTTAAACATCTAAATTACGTTAATTAGAATAAAATCTATAAATTTCCCTTTATTTCTATGACGAAAATAAAGAAACAGTTAGAAATTTCCATTTGTAATGGGACTGACATGATTAAAGGGATTATTTAGGATAAATATATAGAAACACAAATCGAGGAATTGAACAATGAGTATCAAGCAAGTATCTAAATTTGGTTTATATTTAATAGGATTAATCTCAATCATGAGTCTAGCTTCACCAGTAATAGCGGAAGAAACCGAGCAATTGCCCGCAGACGATCCTTGGTTAACTTTTTGTCTAATCAATAGTGAACCTGGAGAAGATTTTGAGAACTGTGTAAATGGTCTTCCCTCGGTTCAACCAGAAAACGAAGGTTCTTTCTCAGCTGGCGTGGGGACAAACTATGCTGAAAGTTAGGCAGGACAAGCCTTTTAGCTGGTAGAATTCCGAAAAAATGGGATGGCATTGCTTGCGATCGCTAACGAAAGAATCAGCGTTTCAACTATGAAAAACTTGAAAAATCGTTAATTCCCCCTTAATCTTTTCTCAACTGAGTCCCCGAAAAGCTTGCCCTGCCAGAGATTGATGATTTTTGTCCCCACGCCAGGTGGAAAACAAAAAGAACATACATTAAAAACTCAGGTAATTATTGAGTTAAAAACGAAAAAAATAATGTGTTTAAGGCATGGAAAAGGAAGAATGCACGATTTTAAATTATTTAAAAAAAGCAAAGTAAAATTGCCAAAAGTAATCAAATTATTAGCAGATAAAGGATATCAGGGGATTGTCAAGATTCATGAAAATAGTGAAATACCTATTAAGAAACCAAGAGGAAAGAAATATACAGAGGAGCAGAAGAAATATAATAGAGAATTAGGTCGAATAAGAGTAGCTGTAGAAAACGTTAATCGCTGTTTAAAAGTTTTCAAGATTCTCTCTTATCCTTATCGAAATCGCCGATACAAATTTGGATTGAGAAGTCATTTAATTGCTGGCATTTACAATAATAATTTAGAGTCAAAAGCTTAGGAAAAAAGTCTTAAATCTCTAATTAGTTGAGCTTCAAATCTTTAGCTGGACTGTTTTCTGCCGCCGATTTTTAATGAGCTTGTCTATCTGGCGATCGCCGAAATTCAATTATTCAAAAAAAACGAGTAATTCTAGCTATCTTCTCAAGCAAAACGAGGTAAAAAATAGCCCCTTATTTTAGCACAAAATATTTTTGCAAGAGGTCTACTGTTGGCGAAAGTAATCTTGGATGAAATTAATCGTGTTACAACAATGAGAAATCTTTACTTTTGCAAACATTAATACATAATGTAATATGCTTTGTAGTACATTCGCCAACAGCATCAGCGAAGCTGTCACCAGGGGCAATCTAAGAAGTTTTACAGTTTTTAATTGTTCTGAATTTAATCACGGCTAAAGTACCTAGGAATATTATTATACTCCAGTTGGAAGAAGGTTCTGGTACCGATATTCCTACCTGTGCACTGCCTCCGCCGCTAAAACTAGCAGTTATATCTAATTCATTATCATTGAAATCCCCGAAATCATAATCAAGTGTTATCTCGCCTAGTGTTGTTGAAAATTGACCAGGTGAGCCGACTGAAGGTAATACGCCATCAAAAATACCTGTATCATTGGAAACAGTAATAATACCATTAGCAATTTCTAAGTCTAATATTCCCTGTTGTGTTGTAAATGGACTGCTGATGTCAATGTGAAATTCTGCATTCTCGGCATCGATCATAAAGGTACTTGTGGTACTATCCCATTCAAATGATCCTAGACCAAAGATATCAAAAGAAATATCGAGCAAAACTTCTTCAATTTCTTCGCCTGTTTCTAAGTCTATAATATTGAAAACAATTGGATCTCGAATACGACGTTGGTTGAATCTGCCGGCAATTGCACCACCAGCTACAGGCGGAGTTGAAATCTGTGGGCCCCACCTAATTCTCCCATTCCGAAACTGTCGGCCACCTTGTACATCAATTGATGCAAAACTGAAAGCATAAGCTTCTGAAGGTATAGGAGTCCTTGCCACGGTATCGAAACGTGCCTCAGCAAAACCGTCAGCCTGAATAGCACCAGTGACTGGTACGCCCGCTCCAAATGGGTTGACACCAAAACGAGAATTTGCCTGTGCTGAATTAATCGGCGGAATTACATTAGCAGTACGAACTGCACCAGGAGGGAACGGAATACCTCCTGCAGGAACAGCAAAAGAGCCAGTGTTAACCTGACCGTTATTTGCACCATTGCGGGAAAAATTGTTCACTTGTCCTCTTCTATTGACGAGTTCAAAACCTCCAGCGGCAAAGCCTGGAGGTTGCCCTGGAGGATTGACTGAGGGACGCAGACCTGGATCAAGTACCCATGCATGGTCGAAAAAATTTGCAGTTACTCTCGGAATTACATTACCACCAGGATTCAATGAAAAAAAGTGTGTAACTCGATAATCCTTGTGATCAACTATCACGGCAGCTTGGGCTGTGGTGATGTTGGTAGCAACAACCGCACCAGCGACCCCAGTGATCGCCAGCTTCTGTAATAAGTTAGGTTTACTCATAAGTTTTCCTAAAAAAAATTCACAAAAACTTGTTTTTGTTTTGTCTAGAATTCTAAAGTCAATCTAGAGTAACCCATCCCTACTTTATATTTTTTTCACAAATCTCCTATCGTCGGTGTGCTGGCGTGGGGACAGAAAAAGCTACAAACTAGATTTTATGAGGGATATAGCCCGTCGCCCTTGTCGATAATAGGCAGCTTTTCCAACGCTTAATTGCATCAATGCTTGAGATTCAACGTCCAGTGAATCGCAAGAGTCAACCCAATCTTTTCCATGAAGACCAATATAAAAGTTACTGTGTCTTCGCTGCATTTTCTTATTTTTTCTAACTCTACCCACATATTTAGCTAATCCTTTATCTTTAATAATCTTCCCCGAAAATGTCGCCATTGAATAGGCTAAAGTTATTAATATAATTAAGGAAGTAAGGCGATGTCCCGTTAATTTCGTTCTTTCTAAATCATAACCTCCCTTCTTAAAATCCCGAAACATTTCCTCAATACAAAATCTCTTTTTATAAGCGTCAATCGTCTCATCAAGACTGGTTAAATTGGTGATAATAAACCAAGCTTCTTTTGTTTCTACTCCCCTATATTTCTTTTTCCATTTCGCCACTATATTACTGCCTATAAATCCTCTTGTCTTCGTGACTTTTACTCCTTGATAAAATAAAGACATTCCTGGGGATAAGCCTAAATCCTTTAGTCGTGTCCACAGTTCCTTTTCTACTTCAATATAGTTGCTTTTCTTCAATCTGAGGGCATAATAAACTCTTTTTTGTCCATGTAACCATTTTGCCAGTTCAACTGAACAGAATTCTCTATCCCCCAATACAACAGTTTTGTATTCCTTTAGCCAGGGTAATACTCGGCTCAATATGCTTTTCTGTGTGTCAAAGTTACTATTGCCTGTATGATCTAGCAACTCAAAATATAAGGGAATTCCTCTATTATCAATTACCAGACTTACCATCAAAATATTAATCAACCCCCATGGGGTTCTATCTATGGCAATATGTAAAACATTCCCTGGATTAAATGATTGCTCTAACCACTGTTTTATAATAGGTATCCATACTCCTTCAATGGTCAAGCAAGAAGTCTCTAAAAATCTCTTTAATTTCTTTCTCTTACTTTCAAAATAAATGGGACTGGGAAAATAACTAGCTAACTCTTCTAACCTAACTTTTCTATGTGCCTGAATTAATTGTACCATAATTAACAGTATTAAATATTCCGATTTTTTCAGGTAGTTTGTTAAATGATTGTTATAAATTTCTGGTAACATTTTAGGTTAGTCTGGCGATCGCCAATTTTAGAGCATTTTCTTTCTACCACGTTTGGCTCTTTTCGTCATCTGGTAAGGCTTTCAGGTATTCGTGTCCCCACGCCAGGTGTTTTTGTCTACCTTTCTATAAATTTTTAAGTGATAGCTTTTCTAATTAATTGTTGATTGTGTTCGATGATAGCTAATGGTTGAGTCCACATTATTGTCCAAGTATCGCCAGTTCCCATCATTTCCAGATCATTGTCTATCCCAGGTTTCCCTAACACATCAATCAATAATCTAGCTAAAATACATTGAGAAGCCACTTTATTAATAATAACAGTAGTTAACACATTATCAGTGCCTTCGATGGGTTCATGAGTGATTGATTGAATATTCATAAAGTTTAGTCCAATTAGGCGATGGTAAAAAGCTTTATTTAATCGACTGTTTGGCTTTTAAGCTACAAATAACGGGGCAATCCCAATGAATTTCAGGAGGATTCTTTTTATCAAACTTATGTTTGCATTGAGGACAAACCCCAGTAAAAATAGGATGATAATCTATCAATGCTAATAGTTCTTCTTTAGTATATGGTGAAGGTTTCGTTACAATCAATTCCCCATCATAATAATTTAAAATATAACCGTCAGGATGATTATCATCGTCATTTTTAGTGACAGGTTGTAAATCTCCATTACTATCAAAAGTGTACCCTTCAGGACTCCAAAGTTCTTCTATAATTTCCTCTTTGTGAGGATCTTCTCTGAAATCTAAACAAGATTTTGTATATACTCCATCGGGATGTATTGTACAGATTATTGTCTGGGGGTTATGGGAATAGAATAGACAGCAATCGCACTGAGGTATTTTCATGTTTAAATAGTCATCAGTTGTTTAAGAACTGGATTTAATATTAGGGCATTTTTCTACTTTTCTAACAGTGGCTCTTATTCTATCTGGCATATCTATATAT
>JBFRWO010000425.1:0-20032 GCA_051439625.1 Crocosphaera sp.
GCGACGGCTCTAACTAGCTCTGAATCAATGGCAGCATTGGTTATCATAACTCCTAATATACATAAAAATCCTCGATTTTACCTCTATGTTGTCAAGAGAGATTCTTTATTGCGGTGAGCAGTTACAAAATTACTGAATACATTACCTTCTATTTTAACCAAATCTTTCCAACTTTATGTTTTAGGAGATACAGCTTTTGGCACAATTCAATTTATTGATAAAATTCGTAGTAAAGAGTTTAATCATCATGGCATTTTAGGAATTCCTAATAGAAGAAAGTTAACGGATGGACGTAAAGTATCTGACTTAAAAACTCGCGGACAACAAGTATATTTACATGGTTTAAACTTTCCTGTATTTGTCTCATGGGTATGGCTAAAGCGTAATGGTAAACGAGTGAAACGATTTGTCATTTCAACGAAACCCATGAAGGGAAAAACTATCACCAGATGGGGGAAATATCGCTGGCAAATTGAAGGTTTCTTCAAAACCGCTTTCACATCAGTTTAGTCTCCACCGTTTTGGGCAAAAAACTTTATTAGGGGTTTATCGTTGGTTAATTCTTTCTTTCCTCTCTTATATGTTAGCTTACTTGGTCTATTTACACAATGGCAACTTTGATGATTTAGACTGGTATGATTCAGCCCAACAAGCCTTTATTTTACTCCTTCCCCACATTTTACTCCTGTCTCTTCTCAGGAGGTTAAAGTTACTAAATCCCTGGTTTTATGAACATGGTTTGGAACTTTGTCTCGTCAGGTGCAAGATGTGAGAATAAGCTTTCACTCTCTGTAAATTGTTTGTATTTTATATAATTATTATCAATAGTATCCATCATAATTTTCTCCCATTTCTCTAAATTTAATTTTAATACTTTTCGTATTTCTTCATGGATTTTACCAATTGACTCAAGATAGTTTCTTATGAGAAACATTAAGTCAATCTTTTCCGAAAAAGTGTTTTTAATATCATTTAATAGTTCTTTTGAAACGTTTCTATTGTTTTCTAGAGAAGCAACTGTAATACAAAATTGGAGGTTATATTTATATTTTTTACCATCATTAGTTTCAACTGATTTATAATTGAATTTTGTTATCTCAATTGGTAAATCATAATGCTGAGCATGATTTCTAATAATAGATATAGTACGATAAAATAAATCAGGATTATTATATTCTGATGAAAATTTGTTTTCAATAATTTTATATTCACCAGAATGCCTTCCGTAAATTGATTTTAATGTGGATTTTACGGTATCTTCATAAAATTTATGAGTTGATAGAAACTGAAAGACTTTCAACTTTAAACTATTACTGACATGAAGATATTCATACCCTTTATTATGTGTCATCATATAATCTAAAGTTAAACTAAAAGCTTCTTTTTCTATCTCTGCATAATTCATTAAAAGGAATTCTAATTTTTCTTCTAAAACAAAAGAATGAAATAATTTATTTTTTGCTTCTTGTAATTGTTTGAATTCATCCTCATTAATTTCTTTAACGTAATTTTTTTGGAGATTATGAATAAAATATTGATCCATAGTTAAACCGCTTTAATTGTCCCAAAACTTGTTACATAAAATATCTTCAATAGTTTGACCATGAGGTAATTATTGAAGCCATAATCTGTTACCTTCTAACAAGCATCCCTGCCATTATAACCATAATTATCAATTATTAATTATCTTTAGAAAAATTTTACAGCCATAATCTGATTTTTCATGTATAAGATAGAAAGCAGTCAAAAAAACAATTAATATCTTTATATGAAAAAAACCGTTGCTTGGGTTATCAGCAGTTTAACAACCATCACAGGCATTATCACCCCTAGCCTAGCCCTAAATACCTCCACAGGAGAAACAGGCATTTATGCAAATCGCTTACATCAACAACCCCTCAATTTAACAGGGCGAAAAATAGCCATTGGACAAGTAGAAATTGGCCGGCCTGGGGTCTTTGGTTTTGATAAAATAGCAGCATGGAGTCCCACCTTTAAACTAGCAGGAGTTTACTATCAAAATCGGGCCGTCAAATCCAACGGCAACCTCGATAACCATGCAGCTATGGTAGCAAGTGTCATGGTTAGTAAAGATAAAAGATTGCCAGGAGTCGCCCCAGACGCAAGATTATACGCTTCTGCCATCGGTGCCATCAAAGGCGGTGGCCAACCCCAAGAATGTCTGGCCAGTCAACACATTGCCCAACAAAATAGCGGAGATGTCAGAGCGATTAACTTTAGTTTTGGAGAATCCCTCTCCCAAGATCGTCGCATGGATGCAACGCTAGACGGTAACGCACATTTAACCCGATGTATTGATTGGTCATCACGGGTTCACGATACCTTATATGTCATTGCCGGGAACCAAGGAAGAGGAGGTATTCCCATCCCCACAGACCACTATAACGGCATTACAACAGCCTACAGTACCAAACAGGAAGGAATTTATAGTAAAGTGGACTTTGCCAACCTTAGCGCGCGTCCTGTGGGCATTGGTCGCAGTTTAATTAAACGAGAAATCAACGTTGGACCCAGACGGGCCATTACCTTAGTGGCCCCAGGTAGCAAAGTAGCTGTTTATGACTTAGCCGGAACCGCGCAAAAAGTCAGTGGCACCAGCTTTGCTGCCCCTCATATCACCGCATCTGTAGCCTTACTCCAAGAATTCGGCGATCGCCAATTGCGTAACCAAGAACCCAACTGGAGTTTGGACTCTCGCCGTCATCAGGTCAATAAAGCTGTTCTGCTCAATTCTGCTGACAAAATGGAAGATCGGGGCAACGGTTTATTATTGGGGATGATGCGCACTATTTTTAGTAAGTCCCATTATACTTGGTTCGATTCTGAGGCTTATCGTAACCCCGAGATCCCTGTAGACATAGAAATGGGGGCCGGCCATCTCAATGTTCTGCGAGCTTATCAACAATTTAGCGCGGGTCAATGGAAACCTGGGAACCCAGTTCCAGAGATGGGTTGGGACTATGAAACCGTGACCAAAGATAATTATCAAGAATATGTTCTTGCCGAACCTTTAAAGGCCAACAGTTTTGTGGCCATCACCCTAGTCTGGGATAGATTGGTAGAACTCAATGATAAAAATAACAATGAACAATACGATCTGGGGGAGACTTTTGAGGATAAGGGTCTAAATAATCTTGATCTCTATTTAATGTCCACCGATACCAATAACACCTCTGAAAGTGCCTGTCGTTCCATTAGTAAGGTGGATAACACAGAACATATTTTTTGTGCTGTTCCGGCCACTGGTAACTATAAAATACGGGTGCAATATAAACAACAAATGAACGAGGAAACTCAACCTTATGGGTTAGCTTGGTGGACTCCAGAAATCGACTAAGTAATTATATTTAAAAACAGAAAGATTTGCTTCTTTCTGTTAATTCATGTTTATTTAAAAGATAAATAAATTGAATTTTATAAGTGCAGGATGGCTTGATTATCAATTTTAGCCACTTTACCGTCAGCTTTGGGCGCACTAAATCTGTGAAAATAATCACGAATTTCTACAGGGAAATCAGGAAAATCAAAAATACCATCTCCTGCGGCAACATCTGACCAAAAGTATCGTAAAGATGGAGCCAATTTTTCTGCTTCAGCTAAGGATACTTTTAGGGGTGATGCTGTTAATAATTTCACCATAAAAGGAAAAGAACGATCACCTAACCATTGACGAGAAATGTCTTCTAAATTATCCCATCCTGGTACATTTTTTACCCGATGAGAGGTTATATTGAGGCTCAATGAACCGTTAACTGGTTTTTTAACTTCAATAATACGATAAGGATGGGGATAACTAACTAATGAACCCGTTGTAATCTCATAAATTCCTTGCTTTTCGGCAATATCTTGTATATGGAGATGTCCTGTGAAAATTAATTTACAGTTAGCAGAACTCAACATTTTCAGTAACAGTGAAGCATTATCCAACATATATCTTTTCCCTAATTCATGGTTACTTTGGTCGGGTAAATGCTCGATTACATTATGATGAATCATTACTAAAAGTAGTTGATCTTTCACTTGGGGTAATAAGTTTTCTAACCAAGTTAATTGTTGATTATCTAAACAACCTAACTGTTTTCCTCCTTCATTAAATTGAGTGGAATTTAAACCAATAATTCTCACCCCTGGTAAAATTTCTTGAGCATAATACAATTGTTGACTGTTGTAACCACAATGACCGTAATAACTAGGAAATTGATGCAGGCCAATCTTAGTTGTTGTGGGGTTAATACTGGGAAGATCATGATTACCCGGAACCACAAAAACGGGAAAAGGTAGCGATCGCAAGCGTTTTGCTAACCAATCATGGTTATCTGTTTCTCCATCTTGGGTTAAATCCCCTGGCAAAAGCAGAAAATCTAAGTTAAGCTGTTGTAGGTGGTTTAATACTTTTTCTAAGGCAAGAATACTGACTTCAACTAAATGGAAACGGTTACTATGATCGGGGAGGGTATGGGGAACCGCTACATGGGGGTCACTAATAATAGCAAAGCGAAAATTCATCACAAAAAATTCTTTAACTCAAGCACATCTTTATCATTGAGCATAGATAGGAGAGAGTCATTTTGGCAAGAGTCCGTGTCCGTCAACACGTTAACCCTTTAAGTAGAAAGTACCGTCAACCCTTGATTTTACCTGAGTGGGAGACTGTTTATTCTCATCTCGATCACCCCCTTCATTTAGATATTGGTTGTGGTAGGGGCAAATTTCTGTTGAAGATGGCTCCATTATATCCTGAAATTAATTTTTTGGGTATAGAAATTAGAGAACCTTTGGTGATTGAAGCGAATGAACAACGGGATAATTTACAGTTGTCTAACCTCCATTTTCTTTTTTGTAATATTAATCTCTATATTGATTCAATATTAGAGTCTTTTCCCCCTCAAGTTTTAGATTGTGTTACTATTCAATTTCCTGATCCTTGGTTTAAACGTAGTCACCAAAAAAGAAGGGTTGTCCAACCTGCTTTAGTTAATGCGATCGCTACTTATTTAGTGAGAGATGGAGCGGTTTTTTTACAATCAGATATTAAAGAAGTTGCTGAAGAAATGGCAGATAATTTTTTAGCTAATACTTGTTTTCAAAAGCAACATTCAGAAACTTGGTTAAAGGAAAATCCTTTTCCTATTCCTACAGAAAGAGAAATTGCTACGTTGAATAAAAATCAACCTGTTTATCGGGTTTCTCTTCAACTTACTGCTGTTGGTTAAAGTTACACATTATCGTAGGGGTCAACGGCCGTGGACCCCAACAGCGTTAAAATTTCTAGTCTCCGTTGATGAAAGTAGTATAATTCTAAAAATAGTAAGCTAACTCTAAAAATAGCAAGCAAGATGCTTGCACTACTTATACTTCATCAAATCTAATATAACCCCAAAATACAAAATACAAAATTATCCATTGTCCATTATCCATTGTTTAGGTTATAATAATTCACCAAAGTTTATAAAATTTATATTTAAAAATTGTGTTCGATTCTTCTTACTTTTCAAAAGTTTCTACTTTTATTGAAAAAGAGTTTCATCCTCTACGTTTTTTTGCTAGTTTTACTGCTAGTTTAATCGGGGCAACTCTTTCTATTATTTGGGCGGTTTCTTGTAGTAATTTAATTTTTACTGGTTCTTTATCTCCTTATATTTCTATTGGCATTGCTTTAATTTTAATTAGTAATATTGTTACAGGATTATTTATTGCTTCTAGAACCTCATTACCTGGTATTATTCCTTCTATTCAAGAACCTCCTGTAGCTATTTTAAGCGTTATTGCTAGTACCATTGTTGCCCAATCATCTCTTGATAATATCGAGACTACTTTATTAACTCTTATTGTTATCATTATTCTTACGGGAATTCTCAGTGGAATTGTTTTTTTTACTCTCGGTTTTTTTCGTTTAGGTAGTTTAGTTCGCTATGTTCCTTATCCAGTTATTGGGGGATTTTTGGCAGGTACAGGTTGGTTATTAGTATCAGGTATTATTAGAAATTATGCAGGCATTGAAATTAGTTTAAATAATTTTAGTCAATTATTTTCTTGGGATATTTTATCCCATTGGTTACCTGAGTTTATCTTTGCTTTTTTATTATTAATAACCTTACGTTTTGTTAGACATTGTTTAGTGTTACCAGGTATTATGTTTCTGACAGTAGTTTCTTTTTATTTATTCTTAGGAATCACAGGAATTTCTATCGATGAAGCGAGGGTTATGGGATTATTAATGCAACCTATACAACAAAATACTTCTTTACCAGCGTTAACATTTGATACTTTTAAAAATGCTGATTTATCTCTTGTTTTTCATCACCTACCAAAAATGTTTTCTATTATTCTTTTGGGGGTGATAGGACTACTTTTAAATATTAGTGGTATCGAGGTGGCATTACAAAAAGATATTGCTCTAAATCATGAGTTAAAAATAACAGGAATTGCTAATATTTTATCTGGGTTAATGGGGGGAGGTTTAACCAGTTATGTGTCATTAAGTCGTTCGGTTCTTAATCATCGTTTAGGGGCTTCTAGTCGTGTTGTTGGTTGGTTATTGAGTGGATTTTGTGCTTTAGCTTTGTTTGGAGGAATGTCAATTTTATCGTTATTACCTGAAGTTTTAATCGGAGGTTTAACTTTATTTTTAGGCTTAAATTTTTTGGTAGAATGGCTTTATGATGGTTGGTGGAATTTGTCAAAAACTGATTATTTTTTGGTTTTATTAATTGTAGTTTCTATAGGTTTTTGGGGATTATTACAGGGGCTTATTGTAGGCTCAATTGTGGCAATGATTATCTTTGTTATCAAATCGAGTCGTCTTAGTATTATCAAAAATAGTTCTTTTTTATTTCACTCTTCCTCCCATGTACAACGCTCATCTTTAGAAACTAAAATCATCAAAAAATATGGTGAAAATGTTTATATTTTAGAATTACAAGGTTGGTTATTTTTTGGCACTGCTAATCAATTATTTAATAAGATTCGCAACCGTTTATATGATGTGGATAAACCTTCTATTAAATTTGTATTATTAGATTTTCGTGTGGTTAATGGTTTAGATTCTTCTGCTTTGATTAACTTTATTAAAATCAAACAATTACTGCAAAAGTATTCCGTTAATTTAATACTCACTAACTTAACTAAAAAAGCTCAAGAAAAGTTAGAAAAACAAGTTGGTTTAGATGACAATTTTATTCATATTTTTGAAGAAAAAAATCTTGGTTTAGCTTGGTGTGAAGAACAATTACTTGAGCAATATTATCCTACTCATAAAAGTTGTCAATTATTAGAAACACAGTTAAGTAAATATTTTCCTCCTTCTGTAGATATTCCGAAACTGATTAGTTATCTTAAACCGTTTAAATTATTACCAGGAGAAGTTTTATTTAGTCAGGGACAATTAAATTTAGGAATGTATTTTTTAGAGTCAGGACAACTAAGTGTTATTAAAGAAATAACCCCCAATAAAACTAAATGTTTGCGAACCTATAAAAGTGAGACTATTATCGGAGAAATGGGATTTTATAGTCAGTCTAATCATTCTGCTTCTGTGATTGCTGATGAACACAGTTCTGTCTATTTCTTCTCAAGTCATGCTTTTAAAAGAATGGAAAGAGAGGAACCTAAACTAGCATCAGCGTTCCATAAATTTATTGTTAAACTATTAATTGAAAGATTGCACTATCGAGAACAAGATATGCAGAATATTCTTTCTTAGAGATTGTTGCGTAGGGTGTATTACGCTACCCTAATACACCAAAAAACGAAAATGGTGGGTTACGACGGATTATTCGATTCTTGTTACAAGTTAAATTATAGCCGTCTAACCCACCCTACAATATCTCGCTGCAAAAATATCAAACAGGATGGTTACACTAATTAAAAATCAACCACGGGAAAACGATAAGTTGGACGTTGATAGTCCCCTAACTGATAATCAGCATCTTCATAGGTTTCATTGAGTTTTCTGATTCTAGTTTGGTACAAATCCATGCCAAGACTGCTAGAATCTAAAGGAGTAGATGATTGAGATGTAGGAAATGGCCCCCCCACTCCCCAATCCCAGTCTTCTATGGTTCTGGGTTCAACTCCTCCTAAATCTTCACTAGATGTGGTTGCTAATGTGTTAAAATCAGAAGAGCGAAGAACCTGAGAAACAGCGTTAGGTGCAATCAAAACAACGCTAACGGTAATCAAAATCGAGGGGATAATTTTCATGGCATTCCTAAGAATTAGAATATGATTTCTCTCTCCTCATGCCACACTTTGTCAATTAATAAAAAAATATCAGGGAAAGACTCCCCTGACAAGTATCATAACTTTATTTTCAAGCCATTAGAAAACAATCAAATAAGAGTTGATAATTATTTGGTTTTCGTTACACATTAGTAAACTTTTGTTATTATTACGAAATATTTGTAGATACTATTTCCTCTACAACCTTGTGACAGTTACCTTGACTATCCTCTATTTTATTTTTAATAAGAGAAGGTTCTAAAATAGTAAGATGCAGGTTTTTGCGAGTTTTATGATTGAGAAATTTTCGCTGTAATTTTTCCCATTCTTGCCACTTCTTATAACGACTATCTTGTAAAATTTTGCCAAAAGTTGGCATATTACTGAGAATATTATCATCAAAAATCTGATCAAGATACTCTACTAAAACAAAGCTATCTTGAATATCTCCTAAGATACTTTGAATCTTTTTAATATCCTTGACATAACTTTGATAAGTATCGCCATAAAACTGCGTAAATAACTCCATATTATAACGGGTTCGTTTCGCTGCTTTTCTTAAATCGTGTAATATCAATCCTTGTTTATCTAATAAAGATTCTACTGCTTTTTTAGATAAATTATCAGGAAAATTGATGATTCCTGATTTAAACTTAACACCAATAACCCACCCTGGATGTAACATTAATTGACTAACTTCTGGTAAGAGAAGATCAGCCAAAATTATTTTAATAGAAACTTCTGCAACATCATGATATTTAGGCTGTTGTAACCAATCATTAAAAGCTTGTTTCAAATCAAAATAGTTTTGACTATTTATAGTTTCTTTTACTTTTTTCAAGGCTTTTTTTCGTTCTTTTTCTAAACGAGATAATCCTTGTTTTAATTGTTTCTGTTCATCTTTGGGTAAATTAGGATAATATTGATTATTTAAGCTATCTTCTAAAACATCTAAATCTCTTAAATTTCCCAATGCTTTGGCAATTTTACCGACTTTTTTTGCCTGTCCATTTTCAGGTAAATTTAAAGCATAAGTAAAGCCATTTATTGCACTTCTCAAGCGTCGCATACCCACACGCATTTGATGCAATTCTTCGGGATCTTTATCTTCTAATACAGCTAATTCATGGGATAAGAATTTTTTATAGTGTTTAGCAACAGCTAAATAAGCCCAATCTCCAAACGTTGTTGCTTTGTGATCTAATTTATATTTCATCTCATTATGTCCAACTAGATAGAACTATGTTAGAATAAACCTTATTCTAAACCTATTTTAATCCATAGAATTACTTACGTTGACAAAAGGTTAAAAATTATTAAAAATTCTTTGTCTCAGGTCAGTTAGGGAGGGTATGGCCATGACAGAAAAAAGGACAATAAATAATCAACGATAAATTAATCATTATCCATTGTCCATTATCCATTATCCATTATCCATTATCCATTATCCATTATTAATACTTTCTTTCTTTGGGTTCAAACATATTAACAACCACATCCATATATTGAATATCCAAACCAGCAGAAGAATAATAAGCCAAAGTATGCTTCAAAAAGTTGGGATCATCCCGTTTTGTATAATCTTCCCGTGAATGGGCCCCACGACTTTCTTTACGGTTTAAAGCAGAGGTTAAAATCATTTCTCCCACAACCATAATATTGCGTAATTCCATAGCTTCAATTAACTCTGTATTCCAACAACTTCCTTGATCATCGAGATAAATGTTGTCGTATTGAGCCTTAAATTCTTGAATTTTATCAATACCTTCCTGCATTAATTCTTCAGTCCGAAATACCCCACAATGTTCCGCCATAGAGTCTTGAAACTGTTGACGTAATGCCCCAATACGGATGCTTCCTTGTTTATTTAAAAGTCCAGAAATACGCTCTTTTGTCTCCTGTAAATAAGCTTCCCCATCCAACTGAGAAAACTTCCTATCTTGCACATAATAAGCAATATTTTCCCCTGTAATTTTGCCATAAACCACACATTCTAATAAAGAGTTACTCCCTAAACGGTTGGCCCCGTGTACCGACACACAAGCACATTCTCCAGCAGCAAAAAACCCTTCTGCGAGGCGATCGCCGCTTAACCGGACTCTACCTTGAGTATTAACTGGAATGCCACCCATGCAATAATGAGCAGTGGGACGCACCGGCATTGGTTCATCAACCGCATCCACTCCCACCAAACGGTGTGCTTCTTCCCAACAAAAAGGAACCCGACTCATGATCTTTTCTTTCCCCATGTGACGCAGATCCAAATATATAAAAGGGCCTCCTGCGCTACCATCAGGATGTACACCTCGTCCGGCGCGTATTTCTAGGGTAATAGCCCGAGAAGTGATGTCACGGGGGGCTAGTTCCATGCGTGAGGGGGCATAATCTTCCATAAACCGCCTTCCTTCGCTATTAATAAGGTAGGCCCCTTCCCCTCTCACTGCTTCGGAAATTAAGACACCAACAGGATATAAACCGGTAGGATGAAACTGGACAAACTCCATATCTTCTAAGGGAACTCCCGCGATCGCAGACATGGCTAAACCGTCTCCGGTGGAAGCATAATCATTAGAAGTGGTGTTAAATACCCGGCCGTAACCTCCTGTTGCAAACATCACCACCTTACTTTGAATGATTTCCAGAGTGCCATCTTCGATATGATACATAACGATACCTTTGGCTTCCCCATCTTCGAGGATCAACTTCATCACATACCATTCATCATAAATTTTTACCCCGTTGCGTCGGAGGTTATTTACTAACTCATGGAGGATAGCGTGGCCGGTTTTATCAGCAGCGTAACAGGTGCGGTTATGGGTATGGCCACCAAAGGCCCGTTGGGCAATTTTCCCATTGTCTAAACGGGAAAATAACACCCCTAAATGTTCGAGATCGATGATCACATCGGGGGCCTGTTGGGTTAGTAAAGCGACTGCGTCTTGATCCGCTAAATAGTCCGATCCTTTGACTGTATCAAACGCATGAGACTCCCAACTGTCTTCAGAGTCAACATTTTTGAGACTGGCCGCGATCCCTCCTTGGGCCGCAACTGAGTGCGATCGAATAGGGTGGGTTTTGGCAACGACGGCCACATCAATACTTGGGTTGAGACGTTTAATTTCTAGGGCAGCGCGAGATCCCGCTAAACCACCGCCCACAATGACTACATCGTGTTGTAACATACTTTACTAAGGTAGAGTTCTCATATTTTTGACTCTAACTTATCAAGGGACTTAGACCCCTAAACAACCCTTAAAATTTTATAAACGATTTTATAATCCTTGATCTTTTGCGATCGCAGATAAATTAATATCCCATTGCGTCTCTGCTAATAGGAGTAAACTCACCACCATGATCACTGCTGTGGTTAAAAATTGCCAACCCATGACATAAGGTAAAATAAAAATACCCAATAAATGGCCTAACCCCACTAATAATAAAGCACGGGAATTTAACCCCAACGCTGTGATAATATACCCTGAGCTACACAACCCTAACCAAAGATGAGATAGGTTAGCCAGAATAATACCCCATCCCAAAAAAATACCGCAGTCAGTCAACGCTACACCAGTAACCATCAAAATAACCCAAGCGTACAAGATCCAATTAAGTTGTCGTTGCTTTACCCAAAAATGAGTAAGGATCATCATGGCCAAGGTTCCGGCAACTGTTAAAATTGACCAAGCGATGGCCTGAGTTGTCCAGCTAATGGGAGAAAATTGAGCCGTTAAAAAAATAGAGGCAACAATTAAGCCCCAAATGATACAAACTTGATCTAAACAGCTATATAAACCAGAATAGAGCGTTTTACCAGCAATTTTGAGATAAAGACTTACTAAAGATTGATATTCTTGACAATAGACATCCCTCTGCTTTCGTCTTAAGATAGGTTTCCTTTGGTCTAATAAATTCATTGAAAATGGACTGATGCAAATATTAAATTTTAAATGTAACGTATTTTTAATAAACTTTACAAGGATCTATCTTTTTTTTCAACGCTATGGTAGAGAGTAAACTTATCTACAATAATTAAGAAAACATTATAAATATCAGTTATCAATGATTATTGTGGTAAGGAATATAAATTAGAAATTGTCAAATAAATAATTGTCATTCTAAGGTACTAAGAATCTCTTTAACAATGGATAATAAATAATTGTCATTTCCAGGTAAACTAACACCCATTTAAACAACATATTAACAAATTAGTAAACAAACCCTAAAACCCCCAAACTCACCATCTCCCCGTTACAGCAGTGTAATATTATGAATTGTTAACAAAAGAGGAAAAAATAAGATGAATTTTAAGAAGAAAATCAAACAATCTAACTAAGAAAAAAAGCAGTACAAACTGTAATCATTTCCGTAAAAAATAACGAAATCTTAACCCCATTTTCCTAGCAGATATATCTATGATTATTTGGGGGAGTGTCAAAAAATTCCCCGTGTGTTAAAAACTTGTGCAATAAGTCCTATGGATAAACAACAACTGTGGCAACGTTACCAAGATTGGCTTTATTATCATGAAGGATTGGGTGTTTATGTTGATATTAGCAGAATGCGCTTCGATGATAGCTTAGTTACACAACTAACCCCAAAATTTGACAAAGCCTTTGCAGATATGGAAGCCTTAGAAAGTGGGGCGATCGCCAACCCGGATGAAGGACGCATGGTGGGACATTATTGGTTGCGGGCCTCAGAGTTAGCCCCCAATGATGAAGTGAGAAAGGAAATAACCGAACCTTTGGCTAAAATTGGCGAATTTGTGCAAAAAGTCCACGCAGGAACCATTAAACCCCCCACAGCAGACAAGTTTACCCATGTCCTTTCCGTAGGTATTGGTGGATCAGCTTTAGGACCACAATTTGTGGCCGAAGCATTATCAGATGTTTCCCCTCCGATGGCCATTCATTTTATTGATAATAATGATCCGGCTGGTATTGATCGGGTTATCGATCAAATTGGTGATCACCTCAAAAACACCCTAGTCCTCATCACCAGCAAGTCAGGAGGAACCCCGGAAACCCGTAACGGGATGTTGGAAGTAAAAAATGCTTACCGTAGCAAGGGATTAGCTTTTGAACCCCATGCGGTTGCTGTCACCATGCCGGGCAGTAAAATGGACAAAGTCGCAGTGGATGATAACTGGTTAGCTAGGTTTCCTATGCAAGACTGGGTTGGGGGCAGAACCTCTGAACTATCTGCTGTAGGTTTATTACCTGCTGCCCTGCAAGGAATAAATATAGATGAAATGTTGGCTGGGGCCAAGGAAATGGATGAGGTAACAAGGGTTAAGGATCTCAAAACCAACCCGGCTGCTTTATTGGCTTTGGCTTGGTATTATTCGGGGGATGGTAAGGGAGAAAAGGATATGGTGGTTCTTCCTTATAAAGATAGTTTACTGTTGTTTAGTCGTTATTTACAACAGTTAGTCATGGAATCTTTGGGTAAAGAAAAGGATCTTGAGGGCAATACTGTTTATCAAGGAATTGCTGTTTATGGTAACAAAGGATCGACGGATCAACACGCTTATGTACAGCAACTAAGAGAAGGTGTTCCTAACTTTTTTGCTACCTTTATCGAGGTTTTAGAAGATGGCAGAGATACCCTTTTTGAAATTGAACCTGGAGTGACTTCTGGAGACTTTTTATCGGGTTTTTTACAAGGAACTAGACAAGCTTTATTTGAGAATAACCGCGACTCGATTACTATTACTATTCCTCAAGTGAATCCTCGTATTGTTGGGGCTTTAATTGCTTTGTATGAAAGGACTGTTAGTTTCTATGCTTCCTTGGTTAATATTAATGCTTATCATCAACCTGGAGTGGAAGCAGGAAAGAAAATGGCTGCCTCTATTTTGGACTTACAAACTAAGGTACAAACGGTAATTAAAGAAACTTCTGAAGCGTTAGATATGGCAACTTTGGCAGAAAAAGCTGGTTCTCCTGACGAGGTAGAATCGGTTTATAAAATTGTCCGTCATCTCGCTGCAAATGGTCGTGGGGTAAGTTTAGAAGGCGAGTTAACTGACTTAAAAGCCTTGAAAGTTTCTGCTAGTTAATTACTTGGGTGGGCATTGCCCACCTTAGTTTATCTTAAATTGTTAAACTAGAATTATGCGTATTTAAAAAATTGAGTAAAAAGATTATGAAGATTGCATCAGAAAAAAAAATTTATACCCCAGAAGAATATTTACAATTAGAAGAAGAATCAGAAGAAAAACATGAATATCGTAACGGAGAAATTGTTATTATGACTGGAGGAACCACCAATCATAACCGTCTTGTTCTTGAGTTTTGTACTTACTTAAACTTTGCTTTAAGAGAACAAAATGCAGAAGTATTTGCAGGAGATGTTCGTTTGTGGATTCCTAGTTATCGTGAATACACTTATCCTGATATTATGGTGGTTAAAGAACAACCCATTTATCAAACTCCAGGAACAACTACCATTACTAATCCTACTATTATTGTGGAAGTTTTATCCAAGTCAACTCAAGCAAGAGATCGAGGAGATAAATTTCGTTTTTATCGGTCTATCCCTGAGTTTAAAGAATATATTTTAATCGATCAATATACTGTCTTAGTTGAACATTTTGTCAAAACGTCTGAGCATCAATGGATGTTAACAGAATACGAAACAAAAGAAGCTAATTTACCTTTAAATTCGGTGAATTTTGAAATCAACCTGGAAGAATTATATAAAAGAGTTAATTTTGATAAAGAAGTTTAACAGTGTGTTCTTTTTAATCATTTAGTGGCAATATTAAGAATTATGCTCTAATCAAACAGATTGAAACTCCCATGACTTCCTATTCTCCTGATCATCAAAAATCTATCAAACAGTTTAAATTTTTGTGATTTTTTCAAGAACATGGTTTTGAAATCCAGATAATCCACCGTATTGATTCCAGTATTGATGAAACTGAGGCATCTTATTATTATCAGCTAAACTATGAGCGTGACCATCTCCAACAATGTAATCTAAACCAAAAAACTCTTTTTGATGAAGACGATCATCATCCCACATAATTCCTTTTGATGGCATCCAAACAGCTTTTACGACTCTATATATACCCCATTCATCTAGACTATTATCATAAACTTCATCATCCAAAAACTCGACAATATGAGTCACTTTTGCCCTTTGAAGCAGGATCATCAAATCGCCTTTACTTGGTTTTTGAGCATTGCTTTTTTGTTTAATATCTCGCCAATTTAAACAGAAAATTTTAGCTTCTACAATTTGCATAGTTTCCGGTAGATAAGCCCAGTATTCATGGTTATCTTGATGTTTAACATTTTTAATCCATTTGAGTTTAGATATATTCATAATTATTATTCTCCAGGAAGATCAGAAATATTGGTTAGATGGTCAATAATATGATTCAAAGAACTACGAAGTTCAGTAAAATTATGATTAATATTCTGTTCTCAACGATTAATTTTTCCATCTTGTTCATCAAGATTTCCTTCATCCTTTTTAAATGGTGGATTACGGTGCGGATAAAAACTTATGATGTTTTTATCAAAATCAAGTCCCCACCTAACCCACCCTACGATCTGTTCCCCTCCTGGGAGGGGTTAGGGGTTGGTTAACTTCCTTACCCTTGAGGGTTTAACCATCCTGCACTTAAAATGATGGTTAAGGAAATAAAAGTGATACTCAGACCCCAAGTCACTTGATTTAAGGTTTTCTCAGCACTTTTAGCAGAAGTAAATAACTGTGCTTGCCCTCCAATACCTCCTAAACCGTCTCCTTTGGGACTGTGTAAGAGGATGAGAACCACCAATAAAACCCCGGAGATGGTCCAAATAATTTGCAGTAGTTGTGGTAGTGTCATCGTTTCTTTAACAATTGTTTATGTTTTCCCATCTTACCCTAACGACCGATGCGAACAGGAGTACGATTGGCTCGAATTTCTACTTGTGTCGGTTCAATCAGCGATCGCCCGGTCATTTCTGAGGGTGTATCTAGTTGTAAAATTTGCAGGATGGTGGGGGCAATATCAGCCAGTTTGCCATCTTCTCTGAGTTCCACTAAACCCCCGTGGCCGGGAATTTTCCTTTGTTCTCCTTCTATTAAAATCAAAGGAACCGGGTTGGTGGTGTGTGCGGTCCAAGGGTTGCCACTGTCGTCTTTCATGGTTTCGGCGTTACCGTGATCGGCAGTTATGAGAACCGTTCCCCCCAGTTTACTAACACTAGAGAGTAACTTCCCTAAACAATTATCTACGGTTTCGATCGCCTGGACGGCCGCCTCGGTATTGCCAGTATGACCCACCATATCGGGGTTAGCATAGTTAATGACAACCAAGGAATAAACGGCTTTGTCTATGGCTTTACAAGCAGCTTTTGTCACCGCTTCAGCAGACATAGCTGGAGACAGATCATAAGTCGCTACCATGGGACTTTGAATTAATTCGCGATCTTCCCCTTCTAAGGGTTCTTCTAAACCCCCGTTGAAAAAGTAGGTGACGTGGGGATACTTTTCTGTTTCTGCCACACGGAACTGTTTTAACCCCTGACGGGCCACAACTTCCCCTAAAATATTGTTGAGATTTTGGGGTTCAAAGGCTACTTTAACCGGTAGTTTGGGATCGTATTGGGTAAAGGTGACAAAACTGAGAGGGGTGATTAATTCGCGATCAAAACCATCAAAATTAGGCACAGTCAGGGCATAACAAAGCTGTCTAGCCCGATCGGGTCTAAAATTGAAGAAAATGACCCCATCTCCTGCTTCTATGGCACCTGGGGCGATACGAGTGGGGGGAATGAATTCGTCGGTTTTCTCTTGAGAATAAAAATCTTTTAGCACTTCAACGGCGGAACGTCCATCACCATCCCCGTCTTGGGTAATTAAATCGTAGGCCAGTTTAACCCGATCCCAACGGCGATCGCGATCCATAGCGTAGTAACGTCCACTGACTGTGGCAATGTGTCCGATCCCCAGTTTTTGGATCTGATCCTCAATTCTGGTGATCGCTTTTACCCCGTCCGTTGTGTTGGTATCTCTGCCATCGGTGATTGCATGAACGCAGACATCCTGGAGATTTTGCTTTTGCGCTAGGTTGAGAAGTCCTAATAAGTGATCTAAATGGGAATGAACCCCACCGTCAGAACATAAGCCGATCAAGTGCAGTTTCCCGTTACGAGAAGTCACTTCTTGGCATAGGTTAACCAGGGCTTGATTTCCGTAGATAGAACCATCTTCCACTGCATCGGATATTCTAACTAACTCTTGGGGAACAATGCGCCCGGCACCAAGGTTGAGATGTCCTACTTCTGAGTTACCCATTTGGCCTTGAGGCAAGCCAACTTCTTTACCCGATGTTTTAATTAGGGTTCTGGGATAGGTTGTCCATAGGCAGTCCATTACTGGAGTGTTTGCCATGAAAACTGCGTTATCTTCTTCTGTGGAACGATAACCCCAGCCGTCTAATATTACCAGCACCACTGGAGATACAGGTGCTTGTGCCATATTAATTTACCTACGTTGTATTTTCCATGCGGTTCAATTATAACATTTTCGTTTACAATTATCCAGATTTGTCTGTATTCTGGACTACTTTTTTTCTATGGTAATCATATTTATCTTTTTTTTTGATAATAGCGATATTTTTAGGTGATAAAACCGTAAATAAACTGTTTTTCCCCTTACAGATTCTTTTTTTCAACTTTTTGGGCTTTCTTCACTATTTTTTGCTAGACTTTAAGGTACGATTATGTTTCTAAAGTCATGAAATCATAAAAAATAGGCTTTTTGATTATGGTATCTCAGTTTAATTCATTAGAAAATGCCCTCAAAGATCACTTTGGTTACGATCAATTTCGTCCAGGTCAAAAACAGATTATTACTGAGGCTTTGAATAATAAAGATTTATTGGTAATTATGCCCACAGGAGGGGGAAAGTCTTTATGTTTTCAACTTCCAGCATTACTAAAAGCTGGGTTATGTATAGTGGTATCACCTCTTATTGCTTTAATGCAGGATCAAGTTGATTCTTTACTGGATAATGGTATTGGAGCAACTTTTTTAAATAGTACCTTAAGTAGAGAGCAGTTAAAATCAAGAGAAAATGCTATTTTAAACGGTAAGATAAAGTTATTATATGTCGCACCTGAGAGGTTATTAAATGACAGTTTTTTGAATTTTTTAGATTTTTTGAATCAAAAAGTAGGTTTATCTAGTTTTGCTATTGATGAAGCCCATTGTGTTTCTGCTTGGGGTCATGATTTTCGGCCAGAATATCGACAATTAAAACAATTAAGATTTCGTTATCCCACTGTTCCCGTAGTAGCTTTAACTGCAACAGCAACTAAACGGGTTAGAGAGGATATTATTGAACAATTAGGATTAGAAAAGCCTTTCGTTCATCTGGCTAGTTTTGATCGTCCTAACTTATACTACGAAGTTCAGCCAAAATCTAGAAGAAGTTATACTCAATTATTAAATTATATTCGCACTCAGGAAGGTTCAGGAATTGTTTATTGTTTAAGTCGTAAAAATGTTGAGACAGTTGCTTTGAGACTACAACAGGATGGAATTGATGCTTTACCCTATCATGCTGGAATGTATGATGATGAGAGATCAATAAATCAAACCCGTTTTATTCGGGATGATGTGAGAATCATTGTAGCAACTGTTGCATTTGGAATGGGGATTAACAAACCGGATGTTCGCTTTGTTGTTCATTACGATTTACCCAGAAATTTAGAAAGTTATTATCAAGAATCGGGTCGTGCAGGAAGGGATGGAGAACCTGCAAATTGTGCCTTATTTTTGAGCTTTGGTGATCTGAAAAAAATTGACTATTTAATCGACCAAAAAAGTAGTCTAAAAGAGCAAAAAATTGCTCGTCAGCAGTTACGGCAAGTTGTAGATTATGCTGAAGCAAACGAATGTAGAAGGACGATTATTTTAAGATATTTTGGACAACAACATAAAGGCAAATGTGATAACTGTGATAATTGTAAAAATCCTAAACCTATCGAAGATTGGACTATTGAAGCACAAAAGTTTTTATCCTGTGTTGCCCGTTGCCAAGAAAAATTTGGTATGACTCATATTATCGATGTTTTAAGAGGATCTAGAAAGAAAAAAATTGAGAAATATGGACATCATTTACTCTCAACTTATGGCATAGGTAAAGAGAGAAGTACAGCAGAATGGAAGATGTTAGGACGTTCATTAATACATCAAGGTTTTGTCAATGAAACCACCGATGGATTTTCCGTTTTAAAATTAAATAAATATAGTTGGGAAATCTTCAGAAACGAGCGAAAAGTAGAAGTTGCTGTTACAGAATCATTAAGTTCAAAAGAATTAAATGATTATAACCCCAGAAAAGCAGAAAGTGATTTATTATTAGATAAACTAAGAGAATTACGTAAACATTTAGCCGATCAAAATCGTATTGCACCCTACGTTATTTTTGCCGATTCTAGTTTAAGATTAATGGCACAAATTAAACCCCAAACTATAGAAGCATTTCAAAAGATTTCTGGGGTAACTACTTATAAAGCGTCACAATATGGAGATAGTTTTGTTTCAGTAATTAGGGAATTTTGTCAGCAACAAAGTTTACCCACTCCCTTACCTACTAATACAAATATGACCACCTTACAATTGTATCAACAAGGGTTAACTATTCCAGAAATTGCCGAGAGAAGAAGCTTAAAACAATCCACTATTTATGGACATATTGCGGCCTTAATAGAAATGAATCAACCTATTGATGTTGATAGCTTGGTTTCTGAACATAAAAAAGCCATAATTATTAAATGTATTC
>JBFRWO010000426.1:0-4563 GCA_051439625.1 Crocosphaera sp.
ATAGTCAGTTTTTCTGCTTCTTTCTCCCCGAATCTTTGTATGATACCCACTTCGATATCAACATCTTTGGCCGCACTTGGTACACCTAAGATTCCTCCCCAGAGAAGCGGAAGGGAAAACAGGGTTAGAAATAGATGT
The DNA here is from genome assembly GCA_051439625.1 of Crocosphaera sp. Taxonomy (GTDB): domain Bacteria; phylum Cyanobacteriota; class Cyanobacteriia; order Cyanobacteriales; family Microcystaceae; genus Crocosphaera. The sequence continues at coordinate 139 of JBFRWO010000426.1, forward strand.
TTACCCTTAATGGGTTGAGTAGTCTTGGTCATAAGCATATCAGTGTATCGTTTTTTCGCATTATAAACCCTTTGACCTATAGGGGACGGGAGTTATGTTAAGATTTTCCTCTTTCTTAGACTCTGTCCCATTTTGCACCGTAATAGTTCCCCACTTTAAAAATTTTTTAGGATTGAATGATCAGGCAACGGGGGTTAATCAAAAAACCTATCTAGTTGATAATTTTTTAACTAAGAATACCCCATCACCATCTATAATTTAATGAAAAAGTGTTGCTCAGTTTTCAAGTGTTTTGACAATAGATTTAAGAGATTTAAATTTGGGTTTAGGAACAGTACATACATTATTCCATTGTTCAAGAATTTCTGGATTGCTCATCAAGGTTAAAGTTTGATAGACCTCAAACTGATCGATATCTTCATCCAATTTAAGACCAAATTTTTTCAAACAATCTGCCCATTTGAATTGATAAAAGAAAATATCATTTCCTTGCTTATCTTTTGGTTTTTTAACAAACCCTATTTTGTTTGCCATACCAATAGCAGCACGATAAGGATCATTCCCTAAATCACCAATAGAAGAAGGCAGGTCATCGGGATTAATTTCACTGCCAGCAGCCCCTAAATAAGTGTAATTATTTTGCTTCATTGCTTCCCAAAAGTTAGGTTTATTCTGCCAATTTTCAATCACTTCGATATACACTTTGAAATTGGGTTTGCCGTCGTAATATTCCCAAATTCCTCGGAGGGTATGATGACGATCAGTTATATAAAGAGTAGCACCTGGACCAACAACAACAGGAATTTCTTTATCTTGTAAATAGTCCTTAATTGATGGATATTCATCAGATTTTCCATCATTAATAACTGCAAGTCTTGCTTTGTTGTATTCAATTTGATACATTCCTACATTAGGCTGAGTGGGGTGAAGTTGGTTAATACTGACTTGACATTTTGTCCCAACAGCTAAATTAGAAAAGTTCGTAGAACACTTATCTATTTTTGCTAGTGCAGGAAGATTGAAACCTATCAGTAATATGAACAGGGAAAAACTCAGATAAATCAATTTTCTCATATTAGACAGCATCAGCTTTCATCCTAAGATTAACTTGACAACATTACTCAATTGTATGATCAATCTCTGAAAGATAAAGTCCTAAAGAAACAGATTGTAAAGTAGTGGTGCCTTCTGGTGTGTCATAATCAGACAAGAAGCATAGGGATACTGATATCTTGCAACAGTACAAAAAAAATTAACAACTAAAATAAAGAAAATCAATTCTAAAACCATTAAAGTCAAAATAAAACCCTCTTACCTGTTTTATGTTCCCTCTTGCCTCTCAAAATTAGCTAATTTTGTCGAAGGTGCAAGATATGAATATATGTTGTTTGACTCGGAATTAAAAGACATTGATCGGTAATTAAATGTTAGATAATTTTTCTGGGTTTGTTCAGCTAACTGATATTGCGACTATAATAAAGATTTGGATGTTTAACGCACGCTTATAACCATGACCTCAACCCCACGCCGTTACCATATCACTACCTTTGGCTGTCAGATGAATAAAGCTGACTCAGAACGCATGGCCGGTATTTTGGAGGATATGGGGTTTAAATGGTCTCAAGATCCCAACGGGGCTGATTTAATCCTTTATAATACTTGTACCATCCGAGATAATGCCGAACAAAAGGTTTATTCTTACTTGGGAAGACAGGCTAAACGTAAACACGAAAACCCTGATTTAACCTTAGTAGTAGCTGGATGTGTAGCGCAACAGGAAGGGGAAAAAATCTTAAGACGGGTTCCAGAATTGGATTTAGTGATGGGACCGCAACACGCTAACCGCTTGGAAGACTTATTAACCCAGGTATTTGATGGCAATCAGGTTGTAGCGACTGAACCTATCCATATCGTAGAAGATATTACCAAACCCCGTCGAGATAGTACCGTCACCGCTTGGGTCAATGTTATTTATGGTTGCAATGAACGGTGTAGTTATTGTGTGGTTCCTAATGTTAGAGGTGTGGAACAATCTCGTACCCCTGAAGCTATTTATGCAGAGATGGAAATATTAGGAAAACAAGGGTACAAAGAAGTTACTTTATTAGGACAAAATATTGATGCTTATGGGCGAGATTTACCAGGGGTTACTCCAAGCGGAAGACATCAACATACATTAACTGATTTGTTATACCAAGTACATGATATTCCTGGTATAGAAAGACTGAGATTTGCTACCAGTCATCCTCGTTATTTCACCGAGAGATTAATCAAAGCTTGTAAGGAATTAGCTAAAGTTTGTGAACATTTTCATATTCCTTTTCAATCAGGAGATAATGATGTTTTAAAGGCTATGAAACGGGGTTATACTCACCAAAAATATCGGAGAATTATCGATAAAATTCGTGAATATATGCCCGATGCTTCTATTAGTGCAGATGCGATTGTGGGCTTTCCTGGGGAAACAGAAGAACAGTTTGAAAACACTTTAAAATTAGTTGATGATATCGGCTTTGATCAACTAAATACTGCTGCTTATTCCCCTCGTCCTGGAACCCCTGCTGCCCTTTGGGATCAACAATTAAGTGAAGAAGTGAAAAGCGATCGCTTACAAAGATTAAACCATTTAGTGGCACAAAAAGCGGCACAACGTTCCCAACGGTATTTAGGGAGAATAGAAGAGGTATTAGTGGAAGATCAAAACCCTAAAGATAATAGTCAAGTTATGGGAAGAACTCAAGGCAATCGTTTAACCTTTTTTAAGGGAAATATCGATGAATTGAAAGGACAATTAATCAAGGTGGAAATCACGGAGGTTCGTGCTTTTAGTTTGACGGGAGAAGCCATTATTAATACTTAATAGTGGTTAAATTAAGATAAATTGAGAAAAAATCAGATATATTTTCTTTTTTTTATAATCGTATATCATATCATCGGAATAAATTTCCTAACTTAATCAACCCTGATGCAATCTTAAGCTAATTACTCAGGTAGTTATTCAATGGTTGAAATAGTCTATATAAATACGTTTGAGCAACTTTTGAGATTTAATTGCTTAACTTCTGATTTAACTCCTTAAACTTAGGTTGTATCTTCGAGAGATAAGTTTGATCATAGAAGTGGTTAGGGAACAACAGTGGAGCAGTTAGTTTAGCTGCTGAAAGTGAAATTCTTAAAAGTTTGTCACCTAAATATTGGCGAACTTGGGAATTAAGTCACATTACCCCAAAGTAAAATGACTCATTCCATTGGATTAATCTTGCAGTCAGTGCTAACTGTTTTTTTTCTTATTTGACACAAGTTTGAAACAGAGGAATGTGAGCAGGATGCTCACTATACTAACAATAATACCTGTTAGTATGCTAACAATAACTATAATTTTGATGATATAAAGTGTCTCGTTGTTGATAGGGACGCTTAAGGGAAGCGATCGCATCTTGCAAGGTTTCTACTTCCATACAAGTTCCTCCCATCGCCCCTGCCATGGTGGTAATATGCTCTTCCATGAGGGTTCCACCAATATCATTACATCCCCATCGCAAGGCTTCTTTTGCACCTTCTAAGCCCAATTTTACCCAACTTGGTTGATGATTTGGTATCCATTTCCCGAGGAAAATTCGAGACACTGCGGTTAATAATAAACTATCTTTTAAACTGGGTTGCTCTCGTTTGACGCGCTTTCTTAGGGGTAAAGGGGCATCTTGTCCTACAAAAGGTAAGATGATAAATTCTGTTATTCTGGCTGGATAATTCTTTTCTATGGCAATTTTTTGTAACTGTCTTAATTTACTTAAATGCTGTATTTGTTGTTGGACAGTTTCAATATGTCCAGATAATAGGGTACTGGTGGTATATAAACCTAAAGAATGGGCTAAACTAATAATTTCTAACCAGGTTTGACTGTTGATTTTTTCGGGGCAAATAATCTTTCTTACTTTATCGTCTAAGACTTCGGCTGCTGTACCTGGCATTGACCCTAAACCAGCGTTTTTTAAGGTCATAATTACCTCAGCATAACTAATTTTATCTTCCCTGGCAATAAATTGAATTTCTTGGGGAGAAAAAGCGTGTAAATGGAGGTTAGGAAATGTTTTTTTGAGACTAATAATTAATTGTTGATAATATTCTAAAGAACTTCCGTTTATTTTAGCTTCGGGGTTTAAACCTCCCTGCATACAAATTTCTGTTGCCCCTCGTTTTACCGCATCTGTCGCTTTTTGGATAATTTGTTCTGTATTTAACCAAAATGCCCCATCATCCCCTGCATCTCGTCGAAAAGCACAAAAGTTACAAAGTTGCTCACAAATGTTAGTAAAGTTTATATTACGATTGATCATATATGTTACTGTGTGTCCTACTTGTTGTTGACGGAGTTGATCGGCGGTTTGACGAATGGCATTCATTATGGTTTCATCGGTCTGGGAT
>JBFRWO010000427.1:0-7224 GCA_051439625.1 Crocosphaera sp.
CTTACGATAACCCCTATTTATTTGCCACTGTTGATCGAGATATTTATCAAGAGAAAATTATTCCAGCAACCCGTCATGAAATTATCGAAAAAATGTTACCTTATATCGATGATTGGGTAAGTCGTGGTAATAAACTACATTGTATTAGTAGACATTTATTGGCCATGTTTGCTGGTATTCCAGGAACAAAAGCTTGGAAACGCTATATTAGTCAAAATGCTCATTTACCTGGTGCAGACTCTCAAGTTATTATTGAAGCTTTAAAACGAGTACAAAGGTAGAGTATTTGTAATCATCTCTCCTAGAAACTTAGTAATTTAAGTTCGTTAATAACTCCTCCCAAGAATAAGATCAATTAATTTTTTCTTTATCCATAAACTTTTTGATAGTATTCCTGATAGTCTTTTGATAATAAAGGTTGCCACCAACTTTGATTATTAAGATACCATTCAATAGTTTTTCTTAAACCATTTTCTACAGTTTCTTGTGGTGTCCAACCCAATTCTGTTTTAATTTTTGTAGCATCAATAGCATAACGGCGATCGTGGCCAGGACGATCTTTAACAAAAGTAATTAACTCTTTTGCAGGTTTAACCGGTAAGTCTGGGGCCAACTCATCCATTAAGTCACATAACATGGTCACTAAATCAATATTTTTAACCTCATTATTGCCCCCAATATTATAAGTTTCTCCTGGTTTTCCTTTGTTAATTACTGTATCTAATGCTGAACAATGATCCCCTACATATAACCAATCTCTAATATTTTGTCCATCCCCATAAACAGGTAAAGGTTTACCCAATAAAATGTTAATACACATCAACGGGATTAACTTTTCAGGAAAATGATAAGGACCATAATTATTAGAACAATTAGTTATAATTGTCGGTACATTATAAGTATGAAAATAAGCCCTTGCTAGGTGATCACTCCCTGCTTTTGAAGCAGAATAAGGACTATTTGGAGCATAGGCAGTTGTTTCCGAAAAAGCTGGATCATCCGCTTCTAAACTACCATAAACCTCATCAGTAGACACATGGAGAAAACGATAATTTTCAGGCTTTCCTTGCTCATTCCAATAGTGACGAAAACTCTCTAATAAAGTAAAAGTTCCAATAACATTGGTTTGAATAAAAGCATCAGGGCCAAGAATAGAACGATCCACATGAGACTCAGCAGCAAAATGAGCTACTGTAGTTATCTTTTCTTCTTTTAAAAGTTTTTCAATTAAAGAGCGATCGCAAATATCTCCCTGAATAAATTTAAACTGTTTTCTATCTTCTAAATCAGCTAAATTTTGACGATTTCCTGCATAAGTTAAAGCGTCTAAAACAATAACTTGATCATCAGAATAATTCTGACACCAATGATGAACAAAATTAGAACCAATAAATCCTGCACCACCGGTGATTAAGATACTTCTTTTTTCTTCAGATAATGACATAAGCTAATAATTTAATTACCAAATTTTATCCATTTGTAACTGGAAACCCGACAAAAGAGGTTCACCACTTACAGTGATAGGATTATCTAAACATTTTACTTCTGTTTGGGGACAATAAATATAAACTCGGCGATTTTTGCGATCGATTAACCAACCTAATTTTACTCCGTTATCCAGATATTCTTGCAGTTTATCTTGAAGAGATTGCAAAGAATCACTAGGAGAGCGTATTTCCACAACAAAATCAGGGCAAATAGGCGCAAATCTTACTTTTTGTTCTTCTGTAAGGGAATTCCATTTTTCTAGGCTCATCCAAGCTGCATCAGGAGAACGATCGGCCCCATTTGGTAGTTTAAACCCTGTAGAGGAATCAAAATTAATTCCTGTGCCATCTTTATCAGTCCAATTACCTAACTGTTGTGTTAGTTTAGCATTTCGATTTCCCGTTTCTGAACCAGTGGGGGGCATAATAATTAATTCTCCCTTAGCGTTGCGCTCAAGTCGATAATCTCGGTTTAATTGACATAAAGCAAAAAATTGTTCGTCTGTCATAGCGATCGCTGGTGACAGACGCAAAACCAAAGGTATATTTTCAGTTGATACAGTAGTGGCAATCATCTTTCAATAATTAACAATGGACAATGGATAATGGACAATGGTTAATGGACAATGGATAATGGATAATTAAAAAATAGAGTGTAAAATGCAATTAAATTGTACACTCTACACTCTACATTCTTATCTATTCTTGAAATGATTGGGTTTCAAACAACTTAATTATCCAATATATTAAGCAGCTTTTAATAAACCACTATGTCTTAATAAAGGTTCTGTTTGTGGTTCCCGTCCTCGAAACGCTTTAAACACTTCCATTGGGTTAACACTTCCCCCTAATGCTAACACCGTATCTCGGAAACGTTTTCCTGTTTCTGCAACTGCTTTTTCATCGTTTAAACCCACTTCTTCAAAAGCAGAAAAAGCATCAGCACTTAAAACTTCTGCCCATTTATAACTATAGTAACCGGCTGCATAACCCCCAGAAAAAATATGTCCAAATGCACACAAAAATGCGTCTTCTGGCAAAGGTTTGATTACCGTTGTTTTCTCAGCAATACGGTTACGAACTTCTGCATGATTTTCCTTGCCATTGGGTTGATAACGATGGTGTAATTCTAGATCCAAAAAACTAAAATGTAGCTGTCTTAACATAGCTGAACCACTCATATAATTACGAGCAGAAACTAACTTATCGTAGTAATGTTCCGGTAAAGTTTCTCCCGTTTCGTAATGTTTAGCCATGTTAAATAAAGTAGTGCGATCGTAACACCAATTCTCCATAAATTGACTTGGTAATTCCACCGCATCCCACTCTACATTATTGATTCCAGAAGCCCCAGGATAGTCTACTTTTGTTAACATATGTTGTAGTCCGTGACCAAATTCATGAAATAAAGTTGTTACTTCATCAAACGTCATTAAACTAGGTTTTCCATCCACAGGAGGAGTTTGATTACAAACTAAATAAGCAACCGGTAAACGGGTGATAAATTGCTCTTGATGACGTATTTTTGCCCGTCCAATACAATCATTCATCCAGGCCCCTCCACGCTTCTCTGAAGGGCGACTATAGGGGTCTAAATAGAAGTGTGCGATCGCTTCTCCTGACTCATTATTAACCTGAAAATACCTCACATCTTCTTGCCAAATTGGTGCTTGTCCATCAGCAGAAGTTATAGTTACCCCAAAGATTCTTTTTGCTAAACTAAATAACCCGTCTAATACTTGGGGTAAAGGAAAATAAGGGCGTAATTCTTCAGCAGTAAAATTAAATAAAGTTTCCCGTTGTTTTTCTGCCCAATAACTCACATCCCAAGGTTCTAGATCATCATTTTTAGAGAAGTTTTTTAATGTTTCTAAATCTTTCACCGCAGCGTCATAACTTACATCTCTCAACTCTTCTAATAACCCTTCGACTGTTTCCACATTAGGAGCCATTTTTCGGGCTAAACTAACCTCAGCATAAGTATTGTAACCAAGAATTTCTGCCTGTTGTTTCCGCAGTTCTAAAATACGTTTAATTAAGGGATTGTTATCTAATTCGCCATGAGAAGCACGGGAAATAAATGCTTTATAAACCTTCTCCCTTAAGTCCCGTTGACTACTATATTTCATAAAAGGAACATAACTAGGATAATCTAAAGTAATGACCCAAGGGCCTGTTTCTGGAGTAGCATTTTCTTCACCTTCTGAACGGGCAGTTTGTGCGGCTAAACTCAGTAAACTTGCTGGTAAACCTTCTACCTCTTTTTCTGTAGTTAATTTCAGTTTAAAGGCTTTAGTTGCATCTAAAACATGGTTAGAAAATTTAGTGGAAAGTTCTGCTAATTCCAGTTTAATTTTATTGAATTTTTCACGAGTTTCTCCTGTTAAAGCAACTCCAGATAATTCTGCTTCTCGTATTGCCGTTTCTACAATCCTTTGTTGAGCATTTTCTAAACTATTCCATGTCTCACTTTCTTGAAGAGATTTAAAAGCTTCATAAATCGGCTTACTTTGACCTAACTTGTTAATAAATTGAACAACTTGAGGCTGTACCTTTTCGTAAGCATTGCGAAGTTCAGGACTATTTTTAACACCCATTAAATGCCCAACAATTCCCCAACTCCAACTAAATTTTTCTTCTATTTCTGTTAGGGGTTCCACTAAACCTTCCCAGGTAGGTTTAACCTTTGTTTCTAAATCTTTTAATTTAGTCTCTAATTCTTGCAATAATTCTGTCATTGCAGGAATAACATTATCAGAGGTAATTTTATCAAATGGAGGTAATCCTTGTCCGATTAATAAAGGGTTATTGGTAATAGTTGTGTTGCTCATAGGTGAGTGATAATGAATCAAAAATTTATAGTTTTTTCAAGTTAGTCGTCAAAATTTTAGCTGACAACTAGCTCTTATTTTCACTCTAACGCAAAATTTACCAAGTTTAGTCTAAAAGGACTGTGTTACGATATTAGTGGCGTTTGCGAGCTTTCCAGGTTCCACCATAAACGTAATGGGGATTATTCTCACTCACTTGTTGCCAACAGTTGGGACACATAAACCACCACTGTTGCGAGTCATCTATTTGTACTCGGTATAATAATTTTGAGGAGATATGACAGCGATCGCATTCTTTTTGTCTTACTCGTCCCATAGCTGATAAAGATAACCTAATTTTAGAATGATGTTTATATTTTAAAATTAATAAGATGATAAAGTTAAAATTCTTTGGAGTTGATATTGAATTAGATATTCCCTTGCTTTTAGAAAAAATTAAAAAGAAATTGTAGAAAATTGTCTTTAGAATTGGAGAATTTAACTGAAACTACAAAATAGCCTAATTAAAGTAATGAATCCATTGCATTCATCAAGTGAACAAGATCATCGTTTAATTCTTGTTTTGCCGGTTGTTGACTTAAATGGTATTCTAAAATGCCTTTAAGAGAAATTAATTTTAAGCTATTTTCCGCTAAGGTATTGGCGATCGCATCCACTGCCCCTAAATAACCAACGGCCCCTAAATCCATTAACGCTGAGCGACGCACCTGTAAGGTTTTTTCTTCCAATGCTTTAACTAATATTTGCCCATACATGGGATTCTCAGTTAATTGATATAATGCTCTGGCTGCTGCAAATCGTACTTTCGGCACAAAATGCCCTATAAACGGCTCAATCAAAGAAATAGCCTTATTTGCTTGTAACGTCCCTAAAGCCTCTAAAATCGCCTCATAAGGTTGATTGAGATGGGGTTTACCTTCTACCTGTTGCGCTGCCTCAATCCCACCATCTAACAAGGAAATCAACCCTGGAATGGCTCGTTGATCTCCCAACATTTCCAAAGCTTGAGCCGCTGACTCTCTAAGATAGTAATCATCAGAATTTAACGTTTCTATTAATGCCGGCACCACAGAAACATCTCCCAACTTTCCCAATGCTTTTGCTGCGTTGCGTCGTAGAGGATAACCTCCATCAGGAGAGCGATCGCTTTCATCTTCTAATGCTGCTAATAACCCTTGAACGGCTATCGGTTCATTTACTCGAAACCGTCCGATCCACCAAGCGGCATAATAGCGCGCACTAGGGTCTTCCGTTTGCTGTAAATTGGCTAAAGCTTGTTCAATAGTATAGGCAGGATCATTGACCAATTCTTGAGCAGCCAACGATCCCATAACCTTATTATCTTGGGAATAATCCACCATAACAACTTTTATGATTCAGTTGCCGAGGTAATATTAACGATGGTGCCACCCATGCGAGTAATACGCTTCATTTCTTCGTTCATGCGAGCATAAGGCACTCTGATAAAAGTGCTACCACTGCGACGCACAGGATAGTTATTTTTATCGTTGGCATCATTTTGACGAAGGCCAGTCACTTCATAAACGAAAACACGACTGGCAGAAGGGTTACTTGCTGATCCCACTAATGCTGATTGACCTAACATGATAAAGAAGTTCCTAAACGATTATTAAGTTACTTTTCTTCAAGATATAGCACTTGAACTGACAAAAAAACTGCTGATTTTCTAGTCAGCAGGGGTAATACTGGCTATCTTGCCGCCAGAACGGCTAATGCGTTTTAGGGTAGCTGATAATTCTTTGTAAGGAACAATCAACGCACGGCTGCTACGACGAACACTGGGATAGTTTTTCGCGCCTCTTGCCCCAATACCGGAAATTTCCACCCGATAGGTTCTGTTGTCTTCATTACCAAAAGCGAGAGTCCCACCGAACACTTGTTGATTGGGGGTGGCACTATCTTTAGAGGGACGATAAGCCCAGCCTTCGTTAGCACCAGAAGGACCAACGACAGCCGTCGCTGCATTTTGCCCTAACTCGGTGGCTAAACGGACGGTGCTGCCTTCTAACTGAGCGCGATCGCTATTGGCGTAACCGCGATAGAGACGGAACATCCGGGTAAACCCAACGGTTTTCTGGCCGGTTTGGTTGTTAAATCCCCGATAATAGGGAACGATATTTTCCCCAAAGTTCTCTTGATATTCGGCTGAGTCGATGAAAGAATCGATATCAGCGTCAAATCCTTCGGTTTGATAGAGATCGAGGTGATAAGCAAACTCAGCTTCGTCGTAGGGCGCACGGCCTAAGAAATGCTTGTAGTTGAGTTCGATGGTACGAGTTTGGAAGTTGTTGTAGAAGAACTTCTCTTTATACAGTTCTGATTTAGCGACAGAACGGACAAACTCTCTGACACTAATCGAACCATTACAAAGTAATGATTCTGCACTTTTGAGCCGTTGGGACTTCATGATGTAGTCGTTGCCAAAAATTTGACGATAGACTGCACGGATCACCATTTGAGCATCTTCTTGTCTCCAGTCGGGACGGAGTTCTACAGGAGATGTTTCGTCAAAGGCGGATGTACCAAGACGAGAAGCGGCTGTTGTCACTGGCATTGGTTGTTCTCCTTTTTACCATTGATATTGATAGTTCTTGACAGTCCACTGCGTAAATCTGATCAGATTTTAAGCAGGTAAAGATGTTTATAATTGAGTTCGATAAAGCGATTTTGGGGATTGCTATGGAAAAATTTATCGCGGTATAACTCTGAAAGGGCGATCGCTTTGACAAAATCTTTCACAGAAATAGAACCATTTCTCAGCAAAGATTCCGCACTCAGGAGTCGCTCACGAGACATCAGATGATCGTTACCGAGTACCTGACGATAAGCTGCACGAATCGCAATATCTGCTTGCTTTTCTGTCCAATTTCCTCGCAACTCCACAG
>JBFRWO010000428.1:0-6883 GCA_051439625.1 Crocosphaera sp.
ATCTACAATCTACCCTCAAAAATCTACAATAAATCAAAAATCTACAATCTACTTTTCCCTTGCCCCCTGTCTTTTAAGCAGGGGTCAATCTACAATCTGCCCTCTGCAATCTGCAATCCTTTGACTCTGCTTTATTATACTGAGTGTTCACTGGCTGTAAACTATATCCTATTACTGGGATACCGTGGCAAAAAAATCCTCTTTTAGAATGAAGGGAGAATGCTGGTGGGGTTTCTTGTTGCCATTCATTCTCAGTGACTAAAAAGAATCCTGATGGACTAGGAATTAAATGGACTGGTGTTTGTTGGGAACGAGAAACCAGTAGATGTGTCGCAGAAAACATAAAAATTGCCTCTCTTTGCTTAAGTCAATTACTAATAAATGTAAAGATTCTGAATAAAATCTTAAAGGAGAGAAAACCGTAAGCAGACCTCAAAATACTGCTCGGTTAACTTTCATTGTCTATTGAGGCAGGGTAGGGGGAGATAGGGGAGCAAAATATTAATATCGGTCAGTCTTCCTACATTCCCTATTCAATCAACTTTTCAAGCTTATTCGAGTAGTATTGGCAGATTTCAACAAAGCAAACAACACCTGTTAAAACCCTGTTCAGTTGGACGGGGTTTTAGGAAAAGTATTTTTACTCAGACGGTTATCCTCATTGCTTTTCTCCCTTCAGAAAAGATAAATTTTTAAGGTAAATTTACAAAAATTAATAATTTTAAGAAATGAAGAAGGCAGGAGGTTGTTCTCTCTAGTTAGGATATCTCTGTACTATCTGCCTCCCAGCCGAAGGCTGATAAAGTTTTGTATTTATACAGGGAAATCAAGCAAAAATACCTTATTTAAGGGTGTTAATAACAAATTAAGGATGATATTTAATCATGATGGCATATCAATTAATTTCTTCAGCGATGGCAACGTTTATGGCTCTCTTTCCCGTTGCCAACCCGGTGGGAGTAGTGCCTATTTTCTATAGTTTAGCCGGTTCAAATAGTCCTCGTATCAGAGGCCGTCAAGCGAGACAGGTAGCTTTAAACGCTGTCATCGTGTTAGGGGTTTTTTTCTTAGCAGGTCGATTAATTTTAGATTTTTTTGGTATTTCCTTGGGGGTATTGCAGATAGCAGGAGGGTTATTAGTGGGACAAACTGCCTGGCAGATGATGTCAACAAGGGATTTGGAGCAATCGCTTTTATCTAACACTGAAAATAGAGATATTTCGCTGATTCCGATGGCAATTCCTATTGTTAGTGGTCCTGGAGCAATCGGCATGGCTATTGCCTTAGCGACTCAAAATCAGACATGGTGGCATTATTTGGGCAGTTTACTCGGAATTGGACTATTAGGAGTTATTTTATACTTCTGTTTAGCGTTGGGAGAACCTTTGGTTAAACTGTTAGGGAAAAGCGGACTAAAAGCTTTTAATCAAGTTCTGGGGTTTTTTATTTTGGCGATCGCTATCCAACTCATCGCTGACGGAATTCTGGGTTTAGTTAATTAAATAAAGTCATCTATGGCAGAAAAAAGTAAAAAGCGTGATTTTATGTAAATCCTCTTCCCTTAACCGAAGAGATAATTATCTATTATTGAACGTTTTCCAACAGGATATTGTACCATATTTATAACTATTATTAATTACTGCTTTCCTAATTGAAAAGAAAAAAATTATGGTTAAATTGGTTGCTATCAATGGAAGTTTACGTCCCAACTCTTATAGTTCATTAGCTATTAAATTAGCGATAACAAGAGTTGAAGCATTAGGTGCAGAAGTAGAGTTTCTTGATTTACGAACCCTAGATTTACCCTTTTGTCAAGGGGGAGGTGAATACGAGGAATATCCTGATGTACTGAAACTGCGTCAAACCGTTAAAGCTGCCGATGGACTAATTCTAGCAACTCCAGAATATCATGGCAGTGTCAGTGGCGTAATGAAGAATGCCTTAGATTTAATGAGTTTTGAAGAATTATCGGGTAAAGTTGCCGGTTTAATTAGTGTTTTAGGGGGGCAACCTAACAGTAACGCCCTTAATCATTTACGATTAATTATGCGGTGGGTACACGCATGGGTGATTCCTGAACAAATTGCTATTGGGCAAGCTTGGCAAGCATTTAATGAAGAAGGAAAATTAATAGATGAAAAATTATCAGAACGTTTTGATATCTTTGCTATGAGTTTAGTAGAAAATACGAGAAAGCTACGATGAGTATTGTCTTAATTAACTTATTTTTTACTATTAGTTATCGTGGCGGGGTTTAAATTAACAGATAAAAATGATAAATTGTTCTCAGAAAACTTTAAAAAATGTTAAAATTAACACGGCGGTTATTCAACTGAATAGGAAAAAAGTAACGGTTATTCAACTTGTAGATGAACAAGGATTTCCTTATAGTTGGTTAACCATTGCCAAAGGTTTATTAGAAAACCTATTATTCAGGTATCTCTGGAATCAAACCCTAGCAGAAATGCCATTCGATTTCCAATGTAAACCAGTTCCGATTCATCCTGAGTTTGCTAAAAATTATCCTTTTTTTGTCGTTTTAGTCCCTTCATCTTTTCCTGCGTCAAATGCTTCTGCTTACCGTCAATATCTTAATCAACTATCTATTGAAGAACTAATTACAACCTTTCCTAATTTATCAGGAGATGCCCTTTTATTAATTCCCAAAGATACGGGTAATTATGGTCATATTGTCTCTTTTTGTCGTAATGCAGATGATAAGTTAATTCAAACGTTATGGAAAGAAGTAGGAAAATTAACGTATCAAGCTATTATTAATGAGGAAGTTATGTGGTGTAATACACATGGTCATGGAGTGCCTTGGATGCACATACGATTTGATAAAACTTTAAAATATGCTGTGTTTCCTCCTTATGGAATCATTGATGAAACATCTCAAAAACAATGGTATGAAACGATTTATTTAAAAGTTTTTAAGTAATCATAATTTTTTTGATTTATCTTTAAGCAGCCGAGTAGATAATGCCATTCTTTGCCATGCAGTTTCCTGCTTAGATTCGGAGTAACCAAGAAGTTCCGAGGTGTTATTACAGTTCGATAGAGACAGAGACTCGGCATCATCATCGGGGTGGGCAAAGTAGACTACACGGGCTGCTGCCGACAAAACATCTTCATGATAGACATTTGTATTGGGTAATGTCAGTTCAATGGCATTGTTAATGGCATCCAGGGTTTCTGAGACATCCCACCTAATTTTTTCATTAGCAGAATAATAAGCTTGGGTTATTTGTCGAGTTCGTTGTGCTGCACTGATAACTGTTTCAATGTCGGTATCACCCTTAATAAATTGTACTGCTACGTCAAGGGAGGTGGATAGTTGGGTGATGTCTGATGATGAAAAATACCGTTCGGTTATGGGCAAAATATGACGGACACAATCAATGACCCAAAGACAATACCCACGATAGTCATATTCTGCATATTGATATCCAATATCACAGAGGTTTTCATTGCTGGCTAGTTCATCAAGGATTTGTTGTAAGCTTATCATCAGCAAGTATGGCAATTTGCACGCTGGTGTGTTGAGTTATAGTCTTATTTAAAACAAAAACATTCTTGACTACTAATTATAGTAAAAGTTAAGTATTATGGATTTAGATTTTTTAATGTTTTCTCAGTTGATGGGAGACGTTCCCCCTGTTGACCCCAAAGTAAAAGAATGGTTGCAAAAACAGAAGATTACAGAAAAGAGTCCAGGTCGTATTTTAAAAGATTGGCAAACTTTCTTAGATTTTATTGGTTCTGATGGGGTGGAAGTAACGGGGAAAAATGATTATTTTCCTATGAAACTTTTACCAGAAATCAATGCTAGTCTGAGTCAACCAATTGAAATTGATTTAAAACGACCTCAACAAAAATCTTATCCTTATATTCATGGGCTTTATTTACTGGTGAGATTATTAGGATTAGCCTCTCCTATTAGACAAGGAAAGAAGTCAAAATTAATGCTTAATCAAGACCTCTTAAAAAAGTGGCAGAAGCTCAACGTAACTGAACACTATTTAATTTTATTAGAAGTTGCGGTATTTTGGGTTTCAATCGATTATGGAAGTGTCGCTAATTTTCTTTCAACGTTTAATACTTGGATGAGACTGCCTGAAAAAAAAGTTAAAATAACTAAAAAAAATGCTGGTAAATATAATTTTGATTATCTGGAAACTGTCACCCATTTTGCCCTTTTTGACTTATTAGGTTTGGTTAAATTAGAATCAGGAAAACCCTTACCAGGGAAAGGATGGAATATTACGGCTATTGAAAAAACCGCTTTTGGGGAAGCAATGATGAAAGTCCTTATTCGCTGTTTTATGAGTAAAAATAGTTCTTTTGTATCTTATAGGGATAATCCTATGACCTATGGAGAATTACAACCGTTATTACAAGAGTATTTTCCTAAGTATCAACATAAATTTACCATTCCTGACCCCAATGAATCAAGGAAATTAACCGATGGTATTTATCAATTTAAAGTGTCATTAGGAAGGGCATGGCGACGCATTCTGATTTCCTCTGATTCAACCTTAGAACCTTTAGTTGATACCATTTTAAAAGCTTTTGACTTTGATAAAGACCATCTCTATCAATTTATTTGTAAAAATCGTTTAGGTAATGAATTTTATATTAATCATCAATTCTTGGAACAACCTCCTTATACTGATAATTTTCTGGTCAAAGAATTACCTTTACAAATAGGAGATACTATGATTTTTCTCTTTGATTTTGGAGACAATTGGGGATTTTCTGTTTTGTTAGAAGGGATTAATCCCCCTGATAAAGAATTAACAATACCGATTATTGAAGAAAGTAAGGGCAAGGCTCCAATGCAATACGAAGATTGGGATGAGCATGAGTATTAAACATTAGCTTGCATAGGAGCAAATAATTATTAAAATTACATTTCTGTTGAATTATAGACTTGTTTATTAGGTTTTTATCCTTTAGATGTTAAGGGAAAACAACCTTTGACTTTACCGGCTCGTTCTGAACAAACAGTTACATCGACAACAGTTTCCGTGGGACTTTTTACAACCCATTCTAGATGACGACGGTAATCTGTTCCTTTGGCCAACCAGCTTAATGCTTTATTAGAACGTCCTTCTAAATGGTCGATTTCGTGTTCTAAGTTCCCACTAATTAAACTCACCCCATCAGGTAAAGATAAAATGACTTCAATTGGTCTGACCACCTTACGTTCTAAGGCTTTTTTGCTAGTATAAGTGGGCAAAAATCCCTGATTCTCTACCTCTAGAACAAGATGATAAATGTCTCCTCCAACATAAGTTACATCAGTGCGAGAAATCCCTAAACGAGGACACATTAAAGCGAGACTGATAGCAAAATCACATTGTTTTTTGCACAAATCGGGTAAATATTGTCTGGGAGCATTTTGCCAAACCTTTTTATAATCCCATCCTCCAATTTCTACTTTTCCCAACTGAGGATGG
Organism: Crocosphaera sp.; assembly: GCA_051439625.1. GTDB lineage: Bacteria > Cyanobacteriota > Cyanobacteriia > Cyanobacteriales > Microcystaceae > Crocosphaera. Next base: position 5,463 of record JBFRWO010000428.1, read on the forward strand.
TCAAACGGTTGCCAAGGAATAAACCCTTTTCCCTGTAAGTTTTCATCATTCCATTGTAATAATTTCAACTCATCTTCAGGAGGGTGCCAACGATTCCATTCTACATAATGATCTTTTTTTATTCCTGCTTCTGTAGCTGCATCCCATAACTCAATTGTGAAGCCAAACCAACCAAAATGATCGTAACCATAGTCATCCATTACCCCATAAGTGACATCTTTGGGATGGTAACGAAAATCATGATAAACAGAAACACATTCATACCCTGTTATTGTCTTCCCCTTCTCCCCTAAAAGTTTATAGATTTCTAAATCTTCTACCGGAAAATCCTCATCAGGATGGGTGCTGTAAGGACGGAGAATTACAGCAGAATAGGTATGATAACTAATAAAGCCATTAATATTACGGTTTTTCTGCCAAAATTCAGCTTCAGCACGAGTTTCAGGTTCAGAAAAAGGAAAATCTCCTGCTCCCTTTTGGGTGCCTTCTGGGGCCCATAGATGGGGATAATTACGGTTAAAGTCCATCCCTTCTACAGGGGGAGCTAATTTAACAGAATAGCCATCATAATTGCGGATTTCCCCTTCAGGTAAGATGGTGTAGTATTCCCCTCCAAACTCTTCTGGTTCACGGCGTATCATCAAACGAGAATCTTGTTCTGAGATTTTCCAAGCTCCACAGTCATCTTTAATTCTCATCTCTAAAATTAAGTCATCACCATTAATATCCTGGCGATGGAGTCCATCTTGTTCATCGTCGTAGGGATAAGGACGAATCGAGGAGCGTAAACGATGGGGAGAAGTTAAGTATTTTTCTGCTCCATCAACAGCCAACCGTGGTAAAACATAGATGGTGTAATTATCCAATAAATGGGTTAGTTTTTCATCTTCAAAGTACCCATGACATAGATGATAAATAATATAACTGGCAACAGCTGACCCTGTAATCTCTCCAGCATGGGTATTGCCATCAATCCAATAACCCGGTTTTTCCAGATAATTTCCTGTGTTTTTATTGGTGAGAATGGCTAACCAAATATCTCGTTGGCCGTAACTCATCCCAATGGTTTTTAATTCCACCAGTTGGGGATAAGTTGACGCTGTATGATGAAGATAATCCACCAGTTCTTGATAGGTATAATAGTGACTAAAATCAAAGGACTTCATGGGTGATTGTAATTAACAATTAACAATTAACAATTATTTCTTTTCTCATTTTTAATTAATAACATTGAATCATTTTTAATTGGAGCTTGGCTGTCTTGATCTGTAGCAGTCGAAGCATAATTTAGGACAGTCAAAGGATTGCAGATTGCAGAGGGCAGATTGTAGATTGACCCCTGCTTAAAAGACAGGGGGCAAGGGAAAAGTAGATTGTAGATTTTTGATTTATTGTAGATTTTTGAGGGTAGATTGTAGATT
>JBFRWO010000429.1:0-11058 GCA_051439625.1 Crocosphaera sp.
GTTATAAACAGTTATATCCGTAATGGAGAATGGAGAATGGATAATTAATTCGTTTGAAAATGGCGATCGCTGTTTGATCTCGTAGGGGTTTAACACTGTTAAACCCAAACACTGTGTTTTACCCAGAATGTCTATTGCTTATGACAGAACAAAAAAACGATACCAAAAGAGGAACAGTTATAAACAGTTATATTTGCCATTGGGCATAATGGTATTATGCCCCTACAGGATATGGATACTCACAAAAAAGCCATGAAATGTTTAAACGACTATACAATTATTTTACGTCCTGATGATAATGGAACTTATGTTGCCTATATTCCAGCGATTAAGGGATGTCACGCTTGGGGAGAAACCCCTGAAGAAGCAAACTCAGAATTAAACCACGTTTTTGCAATGATTTCTGAAGAATATAGAGAAGAAGGCAAAAATTTACCCGATGATGTCGAAATAACCGTTTCTTATGCCAGCTAAAGCCAAAACCCTCGAAAAAGTTGCCCGAAAATTAGGCTTTGAGAAAGTACGACAAAAAGGAAGTCATGGCCGTTGGAAACATCCTGATGGACGTGCAACCACCATTCCTATTCATGGTAATGCTGAAATTGGTGGTTGGCTATTTAAGCAAATTCTAGAACAATTAGGCATTACAGAACAAGAATTTAATCAACTTAAATAGAGTAATTGATAATTAACTCGGTTTGCTCAAGAATTAATTACAGATAATCAAGGTAAGATTCAGCAAGTCGTCATCAACTTTGAAGATTATCAACAAATGATAGAAGCTTATGAAGATACAGGACTTTATCGTGCCATGATAGAGGTTAAAGACGAAACCCCTTTAAGCCTTGAAGAAGCTTTAATTGAATTAGAAAAAGAATGAAACCCAATTATTAAATTCAATAAATCTATGTTACAACTAACCCTAAAAGAAGCCCAGAATAAACTTCCAGAACTCCTGAAAGCTGCCGCAGAAGGTCAACAAGTTATTATCCAAAATAATGAAGGTCAAGACTTCCAACTTATTTCACTACCTACCCATTCTCAAAAACCCCAATATGGAAGTGCAAAAGGTATCGTTAAAATGCTAGATAATTTTGATGACCCTATCGAAGACTTTAAGGACTATACGCAATGAGAATCTTAATGGATACCCATGCCTTTTTATGGTTTATTGAAGGTGATAATAATTTAAGTGATTCTGCTCGTTCTATTATTGAAAATGATCAATACCAAAAACAATTAAGTATTGCTAGTCTCTGGGAAATGTCAATCAAAGCAAGTCTTAACAGATTAGAATTAAAAACAACTTTTCCCAGGTTAATTCAAGATTATGTTTATGGGAACAATTTTGAAATACTATCTATTAATGCCGAACATCTCGAACAACTCAAGACACTCCCTTTTCACCATAAAGATCCTTTTGATCGTTTAATTATTGCTCAAAGCTTAACTGAAAATATTCCTATTATTACCAAAGATCAAGTATTTAAACGTTATACTAAAAAACTATTCTGGTAAGTAGTTAGATATAAATAAGGTGAACTGGATGTTTCAACAAGTTAAACTATCTAGAGATGTCCCCAACACCATCTTTAAAAAAGGCGATCAAGGTACTATTGTAGAATTTTTGACCCCTAATGAACAACAACCAGAAGCAGGTTATCTTTTAGAAATGTTTGTTAATAATGAAACTCTTGATATCATAGCAGTTCCCGTTTCTTGGACAACACCCATTAACTAGCGATCGCCTATCACAATCATCTATAATAAAGTCATTCTGTGTTTAAATCAGCATGAAACCAACACCAGCGCAGACAGAAAAACTGTATGACATTGCTTATTGGATAACGGAATATCTCAAAGAACCCATAACCATTATTAGAGTTGATGAGAGAAAACCACATTATTTATACGTTCAATTCGGGAGTGAAGACGAACGATTTTTCTTAATTACCGTTGATGGAGAGATATTATCAGATGAGTCACCCTAACGCTAAATTTCAGTCAATGACCAACCAACAACTACGTGCTTATTTTCGAGAAACACGGGATGAGAATGCGTTTCAAGAAATTCTAGATCGAGGACTTGACGAACAAGATAAAGCTGTCGTACGTGCATTTAAAGCTTGGAAAGACACAAACGAATCAACATCGTCCTAACTTTCATTTATATTCGTAGGGTGGGTTAGACGGCTATAATTTAGGTGATCATCAGAACCTAAAAATAGGTTGTAGGCTACCATTTTCGGGAAACTATCATTGTTTTGATGCTTTAACCCAGGAAAAATCTTGATTATTATAGATTTTTATTCGTAATTAAATAGGTCAATGTCTTAATCAGACGCTCACTTTCTAATGGCACAATATCTTTACCGTGCAACATTTCTTGTAGTATGACAAAATAAACCATTGTTCCCATCATCACTCGCACAGTAGCTTCTGGATCTGCTAATTCTAAAGCAGGATGAGATTTAAAATACTTGGTCAAAATTTCGATACTGGGTTTTGCCACATGATTTATATATGCTTTTGCTAATTCTGGAAAACGCCCCGACTCGCCAATAATAATCCGCATAAAGTCTTGACGAGAGCGATCGCATTCAGCATCAGCAAGCATTTTTGTTGCCATTGCCGACAAGACCACTTGAGGATCTTGTTCCAACGATTGAGGCTTTTCTAAGCCCATCACCGTCTGAAACTTGTCTTTGACTAAATCCTGCATCACCGCATTAAACAGCTTTTCTTTATCCCCAAAATGGCTGTACACTGTCGCTTTAGAAACCCCGGCTGACTTCGCCACCTTATCCATACTGGTAGCAGCATAACCATTTTTGAGAAACTCTTTCATTGCTCCTTTTAAGATAGCTTCTGTCTTCACTTCAGATTTTGTCCGTTCGGAAATTTGGGGGTCACTATTGGTCATATTTACTCAGGATTAAAAAATATTGCAATACTAATCAGTTTAGTTTAGCATAGTGGTAACTGAACTAAACGGTTCAGTTAGATAAGGAAGACCTCCTAAAAACTATGGAATATACAGCAAACAACAAAACCAAATTTGGCAACTCCCTAGTGAAGAGAATCCCAGCATTAATAATAGGATTAGCCTTGTTGTTCAGTGGATTAGCCGTTTATCGCTCGACTCAAACTGATACGTCTGAATCTGAAGTCCATGTCGTGACCATTCCCGAAATTAAAACCGTAACAGCATTAGGGAGATTAGAACCCAGTGGAGAAATTACTCAAATTTCAGTTTCTTCAGCTGCGCAGGGAAATCGGATTGATGAATTGTTGGTTGATGAAGGAGATGAAGTCAAAAAAGGTCAGGTAATTGCCATTTTAGATAGTCGCGATCGCGCCTTAGCTTCTCTAAATCAGTCTCAAGAACAAGTAAGACTAGCGCAAGCCAATCTAGATTTAGTGAAAGCGGGGGCAAAAACAGGAGAAGTTGAGGCTCAACTCGCGATCATTGAGAGGTTAAAAACAGAACTCAAAGGGGTGATTGCCACAGATGAAGCAAAGATATCTCGATTACAAGCTCAATTAGAAACTGAAAGCAAAGAAAAACAAGCCACAATTAATCGCTTTCAAGCAGAAATTAATAATGCTCAAGTCGAATTTCAACGTTATAAAAAATTAGCAGAAGATGGTGTTATTTCCAATTCTGAATTAGATAGCAAGGAATTAATCTTAGCAACTAATCAACAAAGTTATCAAGAAGCACAAGCCATTTATAATCGAATAGTTGCTACTCTCCAACAAGAAATTAAAGAAGTACAAGCTTTAGCAATTCAAAGAAAAGATAGCTTGAAAAAACAAATTGTTGAAGCACAAGCTAAGTTAGATGAAATTACTGAAATTCGTCCTGTAGATGTAGCAGTAGCTGAAGCCGAAGTCAGACAGGCTAAAGCTACTGTGAGAATGAAGCAAGCAGAACTTAATCACGCATATATCAAATCACCCCAAGCTGGAAGAGTCATCAAAACTATGATTCGTCCAGGAGAAATAGTAAATAGTGATGAAGGAATCGCCAGAATTGGGCAAACCAAAAAAATGTATGCAGTGGCTGAAGTCTATCAAAGCGATGTCAATAAAGTCAAAATCGGGCAATCAGTGACAGTTACCAGTAGTGCGATTACAGGTAAATTAACAGGAACAGTGGAAAAAATTGGTTTGCAAATAGAAAGGCAAAATGTAGTCAACACCGACCCTACTAGCAATATAGATGCCAGAGTTGTTGAGGTCAAAGTCAGGCTAGACAAAGCATCTAGTCAGAAGGTAGAAGGACTAACTAATTTACAAGTAAATGTGAGGATTGAACTAGAAAGTCAATCAAGAGTTAAGAATACTAATTCTTAAATTATCCATTATCCATTATCAATTGAAAAAACTATGTTCAAATCACTAAAAAACCGTACGCCTCTTGGTTTATTACAACTTAAACACGACAAAATGAAAATGCTCACAGCATTAGCAGGAATTGCCTTTGCAGACATCTTGATGTTTATGCAGTTAGGCTTCAAAGATGCTTTATTTACCACTAACACCCAGTATCCCAGGCTAATTAAAGGAGATATTGTTTTACTAAGTAATCAAGCAACCAATTTTAACCAGTTATATACCTTTCCACGACGACGACTTTATCAGTCAATGGATGTTTCGGGAGTCCAATCCGCCGAACCCGTTTATATTGGTTCTCTTAATTGGCGTAATCCTCAAACCAGGGAAAAAACTTCGATGATGGTTGTCGGATTTGATCCAGAACAACCTGCATTTAATTTACCTGAAGTTAATCGTCAGTTAGATAAGGTTAAAATCCCCGATACGGTACTATTTGATCGCGCATCTAGAGGCAAATATGAAGAAGTAATTTCCCAGGTTGAACAAGGAAAAGTAGTCACTACCGAAAGAGATCGAAATACTGTAACCATTGGGGGTTTATTTGAAGTAGGTGCTTCTTTTGCCGATGATGGAGCTTTAATAACGAGCGACTATAACTTTTTACGTTTGTTTCCTAAAAAGGAACAGGGAACGGTTAGTTTAGGTATTATTAATCTTGAACCAGGACAAGATCCCGTAGCTGTCAGACAGGCTTTAAATATTCATCTTTCTGATGATGTCCAAGCTTATACCCATGAGGAATATGTGGATAAAGAAGTAACCTATATTCAAAATCGTTCCCCTATTGGATTTGTGTTTACTCTGGGAACGACAATGGGTTTTATTGTTGGTATTGTCATTGTTTATCAGGTTCTTTCTACTGACGTTAACGATCACATGGCAGAATACGCTACTTTCAAGGCAATGGGATATAAGAATTCTTACCTATTGTTTGTGGTGTTTGAAGAAGCTCTCATTTTATCTTTAGCGGGCTTTATTCCCAGTGTGATCCTCTCATTAGGACTTTATAGCTTAACTGCAACAGCAACAGCTTTGCCAATTATGATGCCTGTATCTAGAGCCATTACAGTTTTAATTATGACAATTATTATGTGTGGTATTTCCGGAGCGATCGCTACTCGTAAGTTACAATCCGCCGATCCGGCCGATATTTTTTAAACAAGTTCTCAACTTTAAGCTCAATCTTGTTCAAAAACTCAACAAATATATTAATTATGGTTAATCAACAAGCAGTAATAGATATTCATAATTTAGATCATTATTTTGGAAAAGGGGAACTTCGTAAACAGGTTTTATTTGACATTAACTTAGAAATAAATCGGGGTGAAATTGTCTTGATGACAGGACCTTCAGGTTCGGGTAAAACAACTTTATTGACATTAGTTAGTGGATTACGATCACCCCAAATAGGAAGCTGCAAAATTCTTGGTAAAGAACTGTGTGGCGCAAGTTCAGCAGAGTTAGTCCAAGCTAGGCGTAATAACGGCTATATCTTTCAAGCCCATAACTTACACCATAGTTTAACCGCTAGTCAAAATGTACAGATGGGTTTAGAACTACATGGCAAGTATTCCAAGGCTCAAATGCGCGATCGCTCTATAGCAATGCTAGAAGAAGTGGGGTTAAGTGAGCGGGTAGATTACTATCCCGATAATTTGTCTGGAGGACAAAAACAAAGAGTTGCGATCGCTCGTGCTTTAGTAGCTCATCCGGCAATTGTTTTAGCCGATGAACCAACAGCAGCTTTAGACAGTAAATCGGGACGGGATGTAGTCAATCTTATGCAAAAGCTCGCCAAAGAACAAGGTAGCACTATTCTTTTAGTTACCCATGATGATCGCATTCTTGATATTGCTGATCGTATTGTTCATATGGAAGACGGCAGATTAGTTACATTCTCCCACGCTGACTGCTAGGCAGTATCAGTAGATCGCAAACATATTGGTTGAGACTGCGGGGGAGTAGGGAGTAAGGAGCAGGGAGAAAATAGAACAAGCTTAAATTAAAGCATAACCCATTATTATCGATCAAAAGCTTGAATAATCCAGATTGTGACTATTTTTGCCATAATTTAAATTTTAATAATCTCCCCTCTTTACACTTCGCAATGTATGAGAATAGTTATCAATAAGCAACGAGTTTACGGGCTTATGGTATGATTGTAGAGACTGATACTTGAGGTGTGTTATATCTACCTTTAAAACAAGTCTGAATATCCCCATTACTACGTTACTTGAAGCTATAAAGCATTCCAAAATAAGGGTAATTAGAGAAAAAACAAGAATTATTTTGAGCAAATGTACTAAAATAACGTAAATCAACGTAAAGCTGCTCTTGACAAAAATAAAAAATAATGTGCACAGATATAAATGAACAAGTTGGGTGTCAAAGATAAGAAACTTCCTACCCTTTAACACCCAACTGTAAATTAATAATTAAACCATTGCCGGTTGCAATAATTTAACGTTAGAAAAACCGAATTCTTTGGTTGCTTTTTCTCCGTTTTCTTCTGAAGTAATCACACGACTGGTTAAAATATAGTAACCGCCCACTTGTTCATAATTATCCTCAAAATCAGTTTTTCCGGCTTTGAGTTCCCCTGTTTTGGGATCATGATAAATGGAGTCGTAACGATGGGAAAGATACCCTTCTTCTGTTTTATGACTGCTGAAGGTGTCAATAGTAACCACAACCCCGTGAATATGACGGTGAACGTGGCAAACTTCGTTATCACGGAGTTTATAACGATCGCCTTCTGATTTGCCTCCCATGAGGATTTCTACAGCACCACTTTCATCGGTGTTACCGTAACTGAAGGTATTTTGACCATGAACTTGTTCAAAAGAACGACGAACCCGATGAATAGACGTTTCCCATAATTGAGATTTAACCTGCGCTGCTGCTTGTTCGTCTTCTATATTAAACACTTCTGTGGACATATCTTGGTTAACTCGCACTTGACCGTTAAAGGTGCGATCGTTATCTTTAAAAGTTACATCGGCTGTATAACCTGGAAAGTTTTCGTCCCAAGTGTAACGGTTTTCGTAAGCAGTGCGAAACAATTCTCTAGCTTCAAGGGTAGTTGCACTCATAAACTATTTTTGCTCTCTTTGTAGTGAATATTGAATTGAAAGGTAGAACCGTAGACACACTTATGTTATCGGTCAATGTTAATCATAAGTGATCTGATGTTCGGTGATCAACTAAGATTGAGAATTTTAAAACTATGAAACAAACCTATTTTGAGATTTTAAAAGTATTTTAAAATCTCTTTCAATCATTGATTATTATTATGCCTTAATTGTAGTTCTCCTTGATTATTTAAAACATATTGACCTGAAATATTACTTGGACTACTACGAGAAAAATTATTTGATAAACCGTCTAGACTTACTGTTCTTCTGGTTCCATAATAATCTCTTGCATCAGAACCTGGAAATTCAGGAACATTAACCCTTTCAAACCTAGAATTTTGAATAGGTTGAGATTGATTTTCTTCACTTACAGCAATTCTCCGATTGAGAATAGCTCTTTGTCCCTCATTTTCATTTCTTTGTTGTCTATTTGCTTCTAAATCGTCCTTAATTACTTTTTGAGTACACAGATAGGACAAGTCAATAGTTTGACCTAATTCATCAACCATGTAACACAAAGGACTTGCTACAGTAGTTTCTAGACCGATAAATAAATTCATTAAGCTAGAAATACCACCAATCAGTAAAATTCTCTGCAAAAATACCTGCATAGCACTAACAACCTATTCTTGAATAATGGGATCTAACCTAAAGCTTTTTCTATTTTTTATTTTAATACTATTAACGAAATTAACTTCAACAATTCTTAATGTTGTTAGAAAACTTTACATATTATTATTTATTATGAGTTTTAATAATACAGAATTTAATTATAAAAACTAACCGAAAGTTTAACTTTAAACTGGGAAATTCTCTTAAAAAAAATGACTTAATTCTGTACTTTATATTCTCAGCCAAACAAGAGCATTAAGGGAGAGGAGAGATCAAACTCCCCAACCCTAACCACTAATTAAGATGTTGGTTAAGCATCTCTTCCAATTGTTGTCTGGTGATCGCTCCTTCGTGTTGGGCTAATAGTTCCTTATCCTTAAACAGACGTAAAGCTGGAACTCCTTCCACTTTGCATTTACTACGTGCATCGGGGTTAGGATCAACTTCTAATTTAACCACTTTAAGATTATCGCCGTAGCTATCAGCAATCTTTTTAATAGAAGGAGAAACCAAACGACATGGACCACACCAAGAAGCCCAGAAATAGACTAACACAGGGGTGTTCGTTTCAAACACTTCTGTATCGAATTGAGGATCTGTAATTTCGAGAACACTACTCATAATTTAGTTATCAGCGATCGATGATTCTTGTACCAGTTATTAGCTTACAGTTTTTGTTGACTTTTAAAGATTATCCAGTTGACGGCGTAAATCTTCTAATTCTGCATCAACTGCGCTATCTTTAGGAGTCGATTTATCTTCAGTTTTTCCTTCTGGGAGAGAAGCTTTAGGTTCAGTAGATCCGGTCATTTGGGCTTTCAGCATAGCGAGTTCATCTTCGACACCGCTTCCGGCTTCGAGTTCAGCAAACTGATGTTCTAGACTAGATCCTCCTATTTCTCCCACAGCTTGGGAACGGGCCTCCATATCTAAAACTTTGTTTTCCATACGTTCAAAAGCGGCCATAGAGCCACTGGTATTCAGCCCACTCATGGTTGATTGTAGAGCTTCGTTAGCCTTAGCAGCCTTAGCCCGAGAAATAAGCATATCTTTCTTGGTTTTGGCTTCAGCAATTTTGCTTTCGAGGGCCGTTAAATTGCGGCGCATGGTTTCAATTTGACCATTTTGCTGATCCAGTTGTTCTTTGAGGGTGGTGGCGGTATCTGTATAAGATTTTTTCCGCACTAAAGCGTCTCTGGCCAGAGTTTCTTCACCTTTGGATAAAGCTAATTTTGCCCGTTGTTCCCAAGTATTGGCTTCTTTGAGAGCTTGATTGTATTGTCCTTCTGTTCGTTTCTGAGATCCCAGGGTTTGACCGAAAGCTTGTTTTAACTCGATCAAATCTTTTCCCATATCCTCAATGGTTTGTTCTAAGATTTTTTCTGGATCTTCTGCTTTGCTAACGAGATCGTTGAGGTTGGCTCTGACAACTCGGCCTAGGCGGTCAAATAATCCCATAATACTGTTTATCCTTTTGGTGTGTACAAGGTTGAGTTTAAGGTTTCAAGTTAAAATGACGTTGTTATACTCGTCAAGTTAGACGTTCTTGTATTCTAGTGTATCAAACACAAGACTGGACTAGGGAAACTTGAGTTCTGAGTTGGGAGTTCGGAGTTGGCACTTATATATTTTCAACCTAAACTAATTTAATAAACTTCTTTTTTCCTACTTGTAAAACTTTACCCGAGAGTTGTTCTCTTTGCTCAAAGGTTAGATTAACATCGGTAATTTTTTCTCCATCTAAACGCACTGCACCTCCTTGTATTTGTCGTCTACCTTCTCCACTACTTCCACAGAGTCCACTGGCACTTAAAATGTAGAATAATTTTGCCGGAAATTCTACATTGGATAAGTCATATTCGGGAACTGCATCTGTTGCACCAGTACCTTTATTTTTTACTAAATCTTCGGCGGTTTTTTGCGCGGTTAAAGCAGCTTGTTGGCCGTGAAATTGTGAGACAACTTCTAGGGCTAATAATTTTTGAGATTCGCGAGGATTTTCGGGTAATTTTTCTAGAGATAAATTAGTTAAGAGTTCAAAATAGTCCTTAATAATAGCATCGGGAGTTTTTTCTAGTTTAGAGTACATTGATAACTCATCTTCTTTTAATCCCACGTAATTATTGAGAGATTTTGACATTTTTTGGCTGCCATCTGTCCCCAGTAAAATGGGTAATAATAATCCAAATTGAGGTTTCTTGCCAAAGTGTCTTTGTAAATCTCTTCCTACGGCAATATTAAACTTTTGATCTGTCCCTCCTAATTCGACATCTGCGTCGATCATCACGGAGTCATATCCCTGCATTAAAGGGTAAAGAAATTCATGAATAAAAATCGGATTTTCTTGTTTATAACGTTCGGCGAACCCTTCTTTAGCTAACATTTGTCCGACGGTCATTGTAGCTAAAAGTTCTTGAATTTTGGCTAAATTTAGTTCACTTAACCACTCAGAATTATAGCGAATTTCTAACCTACCAGGAGTATCAAAATCGAGGATAGGACGCAATTGATCTAAATAACTTTTTGCGTTGTTTTTGACTGCTTCAGAAGTCAATTGTTTACGAACTTCTGATTTACCAGTAGGATCACCAATTTGTGCGGTAAAATCTCCTATAATTACTACTGCTGTATGACCTGCATCTTGAAAGGCCCGTAACTTACGAAACGGGATACTATGACCGAGATGAATATCCGTTCCCGTGGGATCAATTCCTAATTTAATCCTCAAAGGACGAGGGGATTTTTCTATCAACTTTTCTAGGTTTTCTTCGGGGTTATTAGAGTTAGGTTGACTAGGAAAAATCTCGCTAGTTCCTCGATATAACCAATTAAAAGAGTCGGAAGTAATTACTGAGGACATGACAAGCCAATAATAATCAATTTCTTCATAATACGTCCCCCATTTTAACAG
>JBFRWO010000430.1:0-15286 GCA_051439625.1 Crocosphaera sp.
CTCTGACTGTCACAAAATTTTCCCTGTAGTCAATATTATTTAGTTCAAGTTATGATCATAATTTATTTTTGGTTAACTCATCAACTAATTATTTTCAAACCCCGTTGTTAAAGACCAGGTCTTATCACGGTTAGAAGTGCAAAAATTTGTGGTAAAAAATTGGCTGAATATTTAAACCAATTAGAGTTCAATTATTCCAATAAAACCACCTCCAGAAAAGTTAAACCAGATCGGCCTTCTCTTGCTTTTAGAAGTGCAGATGTTAGTTGGAGAAAAATCAGGCAGAGGGAGATAAAACCCTCTTTTCGCCGATTATCTCCTTAATTTTTGCTTGCCCTAATCTTTTAAGCTCTTTCAACTAAAAATGGCAAAGATAAGCGATAGAATATCCATCCTAAAAATGTAGTAATCAAGGCTATACCACTAGCGATCCAAAACCCTGAGATATTAGTAATGTCTCCAGTGATTATCAAATCTCTTGTGGTTACTAATAGGGGAGTAACAGGATTAATAGCCACCAAAATTGCCCAAATACCCTCTCTGGGCTGAGGATAAATCACAGGAGTGATAAATATCCAGAACTGATTTACAAAACCGATTCCTCTATTAACATCACCATAAAGACAAGCAAAAGGGGCTAATATTAATCCCATACCGGTACCCAACATTAGCATATGGATGAAGGCAACCGGAGCTAAAATAATTGTCCAACTAACTCCTATTTTAAACCAGACAAACATGAAAACAATGGGAATTAGTTGAATGAGAAAATTAAATAAAATTTGTGCCAGTGTCGAGATTACAAAGGCTTCTGGAGGGACATTCAATTTCATCAGCATCTGCTTGGCCTTTCGAGCGGCTCCCATGGTCTTGTTAAAGCTTTGAATGAAGGTTTGCCAGAGAGTCATACTCAAAGCAACATAAACAGGGTAGGGGATCGGGGTTTCTCCTATATTCAAAACATTCGTTTTTCTGAGAACGGTTAAACCTAGAGCAGTCACTAAAGGAGGCATAAAAATCCACAGGATGCCAAGTATAGACTGACGGTATTGAGACTGAATATTTCGTTGGAATAATTGCCAGGCTAATTCACGAGAAGCCAGCAAATCGTACCACATTTGTTTGATTAACAGAAGTGGGTGCTTGACACGACTTTCCGGTTGATAAACCACTACAGGCAAGGATTTCTTATATTTATCTTGAGTTTTATGAGGGTTAGCTTGGCTCATGAATAGACACTGAATATTACTAAAGCATTGCAATAGTTTTATCATATAACTTGAGATTACGAGAAGATGTCAAGCTCATTGATGGCCTAAACTAGGAAACGGACTTGAAAACCGGAACCTATCGCTGAGGACGATCATGCTGAATAAAAGTGCTATTTTGTCAATTTTATTGATTTTTATCCCTTTATCTCTAGGATCTGAATATCTAGAATGGGGAGCAACCCTGACTTTCATTATGGCGGCCTTGGCTATTGTGCCTCTAGCTGCCTTGATGGGCCAAGCGACAGAAGAAATCGCTGTGGTGGTTGGTCCCAATTTAGGAGGGCTATTAAATGCGACTTTTGGCAATGCCACAGAATTAATTTTGGCGTTAGTGGCCTTAAAGGAAGGTTTAATTGGTGTGGTCAAAGCAACCATTAGCGGCTCAATTATCGGTAATTTATTATTGGTGGTGGGCTTTTCTATGTTGTTGGGGGGATTTCGCTACAAAGAACAGGAATTTCAATCCGTGGCCGCCCGTATGAATGCGTCTTCTATGAATTTAGCTGTCATCGCTATTTTATTACCGACGGCGGTGCAATATACCTCTACTGGTATTGAAGAACACACTTTACAAAATTTGTCGGTTGCTGTGGCTATTGTTTTAATTTTAGTTTACGGCTTAACTTTATTATTTTCGATGAAAACCCATGCTTATCTTTATGATGTTGGAGTGGCGGCCGAAGATGAAACGAAAAAAGAAGAAGGCGGTGATATTAATGTTAGTAAATGGGTGATAATTCTTTTGTTAGTGACTCTTGGGGTTGCGGTAGAATCGGAATTATTGGTCAATTCTTTAGAACAAGCTACTTCCTCTTTAGGTTTAACTCCTTTATTTACTGGCGTGATTTTATTACCTATTGTTGGTAATGCGGCAGAACACGCAACCGCGGTGACTGTTGCTATGAAAAATAAAATGGATTTATCTATGTCGGTGGCGGTGGGTTCAAGTTTACAAATTGCTTTATTTGTTGCCCCAGTTTTAGTGATTGCTGGTTGGTTTTTAGGGCAACCGATGGATTTAGATTTTAATCCTTTTGAATTAGTGTCTGTAGCTGTGGCTGTGTTAATTACTAATTCTATTAGTTCTGATGGTCGTTCTAATTGGTTAGAAGGAATTTTATTATTAGCAACTTATATTGTCATTGGTTTGGCTTTTTATTTTCATCCTCTGGTAGATGGACTTTAAGCAACCATTACTTAAGCATTTAACTATTGGGTTAAGTGAGTTTGGGAGGGGTGGGTAGTGTGGGGAGTGTTAGAAGGAAGATTTGATATTAGGTTTCATCTCCTAGCTGAACCCTGAAGGTTGGGGGTTAGGAGGAATTGTCTCCTACCTCTTCTCAACTGTAAAGTTTATTTTTGTCCAGGTACTAATTACCTAATTTTTTGATTAAATAAAATTAATTATGACACAACTAAAAGCTTTAATTTTTGATGTAGATGGAACATTGGCCGAAACAGAAAGAGATGGCCATAGAATTGCCTTTAATCGTGCTTTTACTGAGGCAGATTTAAACTGGTATTGGTCAGAAAGTCTCTACGGTGAGTTATTAGAAATCTCTGGGGGTAAAGAAAGAATTAGATATTATTTACAACAATATCACCCTGAAATAAAGGATAGTTTAGAAACCTTAATACCTCAACTTCATCAAGCAAAAACAACTCATTATCGTAATTTATTATCCTCAGGAGAAATTCAATTACGTCAAGGAGTAAAACGCTTAATTGAAGAAGCTTATCATAAAAAAATAAGATTAGCGATCGCAACTACTAGCGCGTTACCCAATGCTTTAGCTTTATTGGAAAAACACTTAAATCCTAATTGGTTTGAAGTGATTGCAGCAGGGGATATTGTTGCTAAGAAAAAACCTTATCCTGATATTTATAACTATGTCTTAGAAAAAATGAATTTAAACCCAGAAGAATGTTTAGTTTTTGAAGATTCTTTTCATGGCCTACAAGCTGCTAATCAAGCTAATTTAAAAACAATAATTACATTACATGATTACACAAAAAATCAAGATTTTTCTTTGGCAACTTTAGCATTAAATCATTTAGGAGAACCTGATAATAATTTTACTGTTATTAACGGTGACTTCCCAAACAAAGGTTATTTTGATCTAGAATTAGCCAAATTTTTAATTTAGGAGGAAATTAAATGGGTCTTTATTCTAATGTTATTTTTCCTTATGGAATTGAAATGATGATGTCCGGTTCCCCTTTTTCTGATTATAGAAAAGAATTATTAAAAGATGTTTCAGGAGAAGTCCTAGAAATAGGTTTTGGTACAGGATTAAATCTTGCTTATTATCCTGAAAGCGTAACAAAGTTAACAGTTATAGATCCCAATCAAGGTATGAATCGTTATGCGAAAAAAAGGATTGAATCTAGTGTTATTCCTGTAGAAAATAAAGTCTTAGGAGGAGAAAATTTACCCATGAATGATAATAGTTTTGATGCGGTGGTTAGTACCTGGACATTATGCAGTATTCCTAACATTGAAAAAGCGTTATCAGAAATTTATCGTGTTTTAAAACCCGGACAAAAATTCTATTTTATTGAACATGGATTAAGTGATGAAGCTACTATCCAAGTTTGGCAAAATCGTTTAACTCCCCTACAAAAAATTATTGCTGATGGTTGTCACTTAAATCGCAATATGAAACAACTAATTGAAACTCAATTTAATCAAGTTGAGATCCAAGAATTTTATGCAGAGGATATGCCTAAAGTTTCAGGCTATATGTATCAAGGAGTTGCGACTAAAACAAACTAAAAATTATAGTTTTAACTGGGTTTAATTGGTTAAAATTCTGCTTTTTAAGAAGATTAATCGTTAACTTCATCTGCAATAGTTTTGAAATAATAAGCAGTGACAGCAGTTACCAAAGTTCCCAAAAAAGAATAGAGGGTTTTAGCGGTATCATTAACCAAGGTTACAGCAGTTTGGACTTTCTCAATTTCTACGGGAGTCTCCGAAGCTACAAGATAGTGAGAAAACCTAACCGTAGTCCATAAATGATAACCGATAGTGAAGATAAGAACACCCCACAAAGCAAGAGCTAAGATAGAGGCTACCACGTTATTTCTATTTCTACGATTTTCAGAACCTCTACGCTCAAAATCATTAATACCGTCTTTGTTGCCAGTGGATTTTTCCACATCAGAATCATCACCGCTAAGCACAGAAGCAAGAGATTCTACACTTTTCTTGTTCTCCTTTTTTGCCTGTGATAAGTCAGGATTTGGGGGTGAATCTGGAGACATTTTGAATATTTATTTCTTATCTTCATCAATGACCATTATCTCTGTTCTTATTCCATTTGTGTCTTCTAAAAGTATACGCCCCGTTTTGTTTTTGTGTAGCCCTGCATACAATTTCATAAAAGTTAGCCCTTTCTGCACAACCTCCTCTTCTGTAAGATCCAACTCTTTGGCTACCTTTCTGATCAAAGCGGATGAGTTTTTGCCAGCAACGAATTCCATAGTAGTTTTATTTCCCATGATGACAAGGTTTTTCAAGTCTTAACTTTTACTATCTCATATCATTATAGCTAAGTCATGGTTAATCATGGTACAACAAGGTAATTAAATTTATTATCTTTATCTAAATGGAACTAGAGGCAGCACTAAAAACAGCACTAAAAACTGTGAATCAAGCTATGCTTTCCAAAAATGGAAGGGGATTAAGTGATGCTGAGACTGTTCTATTTAAAGGTTCTTGGCAAGGTTTAACCTATGATGACATGGTAAAAGACACACCATACACAGCAAATTATTTTAAAGGTGATCTTGGTCATAAGTTCTGGGAAGACCTATCAAACGCTTTAGGGGAGAAAGTCAGTAAGCGCAGTTTCAAGGGGGCGATCGCAAGATTCCAATCAAAAATAGAAGCTGAGTCACCCCAAACAAACCTTGTACCTAAAAAGCAAAGACTCAGTATAAATCACTATGTTGAACACCCTATCCTGGAAAAAATAGCTAAGCAAGAAATACTGAAACCTGGTTCTTTATTGAGAATTCAAGGCTCCCTTAAAATGGGGAAAACAACTTTTTTATCTCGTTTAATTAATTATGGAAAGGATGAAGGATTAAGAGGCATTAATCTATCTATGAGCTTAGCAGAAAAAAAGGATTTTAGCTCCTTAGATAAATTTTTACACTTCTTTTGTATTAGTGTTTCTCAGATGTTAGGATTAGAAGAAAAATTTAAACAATATGAATGGGAGGAACATCCAGGAAATAGTAAGCTAAAAGCAACAAGCTTTTTTGAAAAGTATGTATTATCTGAGAGTGAACCAGCTTTAATATTAGGAGTAGATGAATTAGATAAATTATTTGATCCTGAATATGCAGAAGTAGCAGGGGGTTTTTTGAGTATGCTCAGAAGTTGGCATGAAACAGCAAACATTAATCCAACTTGGGAGAAGTTAAGGTTAGTATTAACCCATGTTTGGGATTATACTAATTTAGATATTAATCAATCCCCATTTAACATAGGTATACATCTTGAATTAAAAGAGTTCGATGATGCACAAATAAATGAACTTGCTAAACAATATAAACTTAGGTTAGAGCCTGATGATATTAATAAGATAAAAGATTTAATCGGTGGTCATCCTTATTTACTTAAGTTAACCTTTCAAAAACTTTCAACCAAAACGGAAACTCTCCATGAGATTCTTAAGAAAGATCCTACAGAATTAGGAATTTATAGTGACTTTTTACGACAACAGTTCTCTATTTTAAGAAGAGGAAATAATTCAGAATTATATGAAGCTTTCCAAAATATTCTCAACACACCAGAGTCAAAAAAATTGAAATTTTATCAGATAAATAAATTAGAAGATTTAGGGTTTATTAAACATAAAAATGGAAAAATAGAGCCACTATATCAATTATATCGTTTATACTTTGAGAAGAATCTCAAAGAAAGAAAATGAATATAGGATTAAATCCTCCTTATGATTATAAAGTAGGGGGAAGCTTACCTCCGAATCATCCAACTTATATTGAACGTAAAGCAGATCATGAACTTTATGAAGCTTTAAGTGAAGGAGAATTTTGCTATGTCTTGAATGCTCGACAAATGGGAAAATCTAGCTTGATGATCAGAACCTTAAAAAGTTTAGAAAAAGATGGTTTTAGATGTGTATTTATCGACATTTCCATGATTGGTGAGAAAAACAGTAGTAGTGACGAATGGTACTCTACAAAATGAAGTAGATGCTTTTGTTTTATTTCCTAATGCTGATGACAAGATTATTGATCTTTCGTTACAAATTGCTGATGCTAATGCTAATTTATCAAACCCTAAACAACTATTAGGAGGTGATGCTTTATATAACCTTGCTACCTTAACAGTAAGTCAAGGAGGAGTAGAAGGTTTAGTATTAGCAGTCCCTTGGTTTACCAAGCAAACTTATCTTTACACAAATTTAGCAAGAGAACGATGGGGAGGACGAGTCAGTTGGCGTACAGCAACCAGTTATGATGCAACCAAAGCGTTTATTAAAGCTTTATCTGGAAATGCCACAAGGAATAGTGTGTTAAGTAATTTAGAACGAACTAATTTATCTCGCTTAGAAACATCAGGAGAACCCTTACAATTTCTCAAAAGTGGTGATCGCAATACAGATCCTTTATTAGTAAGAGTAATTCCGAAAAGTAGTAATTTTTCTGAATACGATTTTGAAATTATCGAAGATAAATGAGTCATAAAATTATCTATAGTTACTTATTATCTAAAAAAAGAGCATTAGAAATTATTGATCGCTATGTAGATATAATACCTATTCTGGTAAGAGTGAATTGCTATCAGTTTAAAAATTAAGCTATCATTAAGCAAAAATAAGTAAAATTCCAAGTCAGGTTACGATTATTCATGAATAACATCTTAAAAATAATTTTCGCTACCTTAAGCACCATTGGCACTCTAGCTATTATTATTGGGCTTTGGGAATTAGCACTTAAACCCCTTATTATTACTGATAATAACCCTATTCCTGACCCCACTCCTACCCTATCTCCCTCCCCAACACCAACTTCGTCTCCTACTAACCCTAATTCAACAGGTATTCCCTTAGAACAAAGATTTAGTAGTGGCGATATCCGTTTATTTACTAATCAAGTAAACCTCAATGCTGATCGAGGAATAGAAGCATTTAAGGCAGGAAACTATGAGCAAGCTTATCAACAGTTTGGACAAGCAGTTAACACTGCACCAAGTGATCCAGAAGTTCAAATTTATCTTAATAATTCCCAAGCGAGAAAATCGGAAAAACCCTTCATTTTGGCTGCTGTTGTTCCAGTAGATACAAAGCAAACCAACGCCCTAGAAATGCTACGGGGAGTGGCACAAGCACAAACTCAATTTAATCAACAAGGTATCAATGGGAGACTATTAGAAATTATCATTGTTAATGATAGTAATGATAAACAATATGCTCAAAAAGTTGCCAACAAAATTGTTAATAATAATGATATTTTAGGAGTCATTGGTCATAATTCCAGTGGTGCTAGTGCTGAAGGTTTAAAAGAATACGAACAAGCAGGAATAGCTATGATTTCCCCTACTAGCACCAGTACCAGTTTATCCGGTAATGTCTTTTTTAGAACAGTGCCATCTGATGGCAAAGCAGGACAATTTTTAGCCAGATATGCTGTCAGAAATAATATGAGCAGGGTAGCTGTTTTTTTTACATCTACTAGCAATTATAGTAAAAGTCTTAAACAAGCTTTTGTTAATGGGTTTCAATTGTTAGGTTCAACAGAAGTTTTAGATATGAGTGATCCTAGTTTTGATCCTAAAAGCACAGTAAAAGCATTACAAAATCAAGTGGATGGTTTTGTTATATTTCCTAATACTGATAATAGGATTACTAATATTTCCTTACAGGTTGCTGATGCTAATGCTAGTTTAGCAAACCCTAAAAAACTATTGGGAGGTGATGCCTTATATAACCCTGCTACCTTACAATTAAGTCAAGGGGGAGTAAAGGATTTAGTGTTAGCAGTCCCTTGGTTTGCTAAGCCTACTTATCCTTATACAAACTTAGCAGCAAAACGATGGGGAGGACGAGTCAGTTGGCGCACAGCAACCAGTTATGATGCAACCAAAGCTTTTACAAAAGCATTATCTGGAAATGCCACCAGAAATAGCGTCTTAACTAAATTACAACAAACCAATTTATCTCCCTCTGAAACGTCAGGAGATCCCCTACAATTTCTCAAAAGTGGAGATCGTAATACCGATCCTTTATTAGTGAGAGTAATTCAGAAAAGTAGTAATTTTTCCGAATACGATTTTGAAATTATCGAAGATTAATTAGTCATGAAATTATCTATACTTACTTATTATCTAAAAAAAGAGCATTAGAAATTATTGATCGCTATTTAGATATAATACCTCTTATGGTAAGAGGGAATTGTTATGACTTTAAAAATTAAGCTATCATTGAGTACAAATGAGTAAAATTACAAGTTAAGTTACAGTTATTCATGAATAAAACCTTAAAAGTCATCCTCTTTTTCTTAAGTGGCATTGGAGCCATTAGTATTCTTGTTGGTATTATTGTTCTCTGGGAATTTGTAATCGAGGACAGAGTTTTTCCTGTTGGTATTAATAATAATAGTAATCAGACAAATAAAAGATTTAGTAGTGGGGAACACCTTTTATTTACGAATCAAATAAATCCCAATGCTGTTCAGGGGGTAGAAGCATTTAAAGCAGGAAACTATGAGGAAGCCTATCAACAGTTTAGTCAAGCAGTTAAGACTGTACCTAGCGATCCAGAAGTTCAAATTTATCTTAATAATTCTCAAGCCAGAAAATCAGCAAAACCCTTCATTTTAGCTGCTGTTGTCCCAGTAGATACAAGCCAAACCAATGCCGAAGAAATGTTACGGGGAGTTGCACAAGCACAAACTCAATTTAATCAACAAGGTATTAATGGGAGACTGTTAGAAATTGTAATTGTTAATGATAGTAATGATAAAAATTATGCTCAAGAAGTTGCTCAAAAAATTGTTAATAATAATGACATTTTAGGAGTAATTGGTCATAATTCTAGCACTGCTAGTATGGAAGGTTTAAAAAAATATGAAAGGTCTGGAATGGCCATGATTTCTCCTACTAGCACGAGTACCAGTTTATCTGGCAATGTATTTTTTAGAACAGTCCCATCTGATGCCAAAGCAGGTAAATTTTTAGCTAGATATGCTGTTAAAAAAGATATGACTAACGTTGCTGTTTTTTTTACATCCGAGAGCAATTATAGTAAAAGTCTTAAGGACGCTTTTGTTAATGGTTTTCAAAGCTTAGGCACAACACAAGAAGTAGATATGAGTGATCCTGATTTTAATCCCAAAAATACAGTAGAGGCATTACAAAATCAAGTGGATGGTTTTGTTTTATTTCCTAGCACTAATAAGAAAATTCTCGATCTTTCTTTACAGGTTGCTGATGCTAACACTAATTTATCAAACCCTAAACAACTATTAGGAGGTGACGCTTTATATAAACCTGATACCTTAAAATCAAGTCAAGGAGGAGTCAATGGTTTAGTATTAGCAGTTCCTTGGTTTGCTAAGTCTACTTATCCTTATACAAAATTAGCAGAAAAACGATGGAAAGGGCGAGTTAGTTGGCGTACAGCAACCAGTTATGATGCAACCAAAGCCTTCATTAAAGCATTATCTGAAAATGCCACCAGAAATAGCGTCTTAACTAATTTACAAGAAACCAATTTACCATCCTCAGAAACATCAGGAGAAGCCCTAAAATTTTTCACTAATAATGAGGATGATAATGGTATTCTTAAAAAAGGCGATCGCAATACCGATCCTTTATTGGTGAGAGTAATTCTCAAAAGTAGTAATCCTAATCAATACGATTTTAAAATTATCGAAGATTAATTAGCTATGAAACCATCTATACTTAGTTATCCTCTCAGTTTTCTCATATTTTTTGGTATAACATTAATCAGTTGTTCTTCTCCTCTGGGAAAAACAACACAAGTCACCCAAGAAATTAGTCAAATATCTTCTTTAAAATTACCAGAAATTGCTCCAAAATATCGTAATCAATGGACAGAAGAACTAGAGAAAAACTTTCAAAAAAGAGCATTAGACGTTATTGATAAATATGCTGATCTAGAAAGTTACGGTAATGGCTATGGAGAAAACGAAAAAAGGTCTTATCCTAGAGCAATGTTTGATTTTTTAGCAGGAAATGAAGACAAAGCGATCGCCTTTTTACAACAAGAAGATCCACAAGCTGAAAAACATCAACATACTGATGGTATTGATTACTACTATTCTTTTACTTTAAAAGGACAAATTCGTAAGTATTTTTTATATGGAAAATTTCTTGATCCAGACTATAAACAAAGGATGTTTGAAGGGGCAAAAAAATGGACACAAGAAGATCCTTTAATCCGTCCTCACCCTGTTTATGGGTTAGGAGATGGTAGTGGTAGAGACTGGGATATTAGTCGTCGAGGAAGATGGGTTGATGGACGAAATACAGATAATTTAAGGGCAATGAGAGAAACATCTGTTTACTTAATGGCCGAAGAAACAGGTAATGAAAAAACACGCTTAATTTATAAAGAGAAAATCCAGCGATATGTATGGGCATTATATCATATTGGCATGGGAGAATGGGACTCAGAAGTATATCATGGACACACTTTTGCCCCCTATCTAAATCTTTATGATTTTGCAAAAGATCCCGAAGTCAAATTGTTAGCAAAAGCGGCCTTAGATTGGATGTCTATAGCTGCTGGTATTAAATATTATCGAGGAGGTTGGGGAGGCCCAGTTAAACGAGACTACGGAGGAGGAAATGTGGCTTTAGGTTCCGATGCTTCACAGACTTTTTGGTTATATTTTGGAGACACTCCTTTACCTAATAATTATCCTGAAACTGATAGTTTATTTCTGATTACCAGTTCCTATCGTCCCCCATTAGCTGCTGTAGCGTTAGCCCATAAAAAGTTTAAGAAACCTCTGGAAATTTTCAGCACTAAACCTTTATATGAAAATTGGAAACCTGGCAATTCTGATGAACCTGGCTACTGGGAAACTCAGTTTTTTGGTCATAATTATCAAATGGGTAGTTTGGTTGCAAAATTTGCTGATGGAGATGTTGCCCCGTTTAAATTAATGGCTTATAATTCCCAAAGAGGAGTTGATTATTTTGTGGCTAATACGGGTAAAAATTTAGTTAGATCAGGAAAAAGAAGAGGAGATCAAATAGGCCAATATCGCAATCTTTTAATCTGGTTAAGACCAGCTTCTGATTCTAATTTCAACTTTCAAATACCTAGAAATGCTAGAGCAGAAGTTGAAAATAATATTTGGTTCTTTCAATTAGAAAAAACTTGGTTGGCTGTTCATCCAATTAATTTGAAACCATACCAAGAAGTGAAAAATAATAAAGAGAAATATTCACAAGAAATATTTTTGACAGCAGCCAGAAAAGATGAAAATTTTCATGGATTTGTTCTAGAAGTTGGGGAAAAAGAATCTCATGGAAATTATCAGGAGTTCAAAGAAAATGTCAAAAAAAATAGCCAACTTAACATAGAAAAGCTGGCGAGAGGAACTGTAAATTATCAAGGGAGTAACGAAAAAACCTTACAATTAATTTACAACCCTGTTAATCTTTTACCCATGATTATCCGCAATGGAAACTTACATCAATGGTCAGAAAATTTTGCACTTTATAATAGTCAAACAAAAGATAAATCTCCTATATTTCTAGATTACAAAGAAGGAAAATTACAAGTAAAAGCAGGGGGACATGAGTTTAAAACTCAAGTTAGTGATGAGAGAAAAGTCGTGGTTTCTCCCTAATTTTAACTGTCAGCATTCAACCGTCAGTGTGTTAGATTGTTTCTGATTTATAATTCAATAACCAGAGTAAAATAGGTGATATAATGGCACAAGCAAGGATAATTAAGCCAATTACTTCTAAGGCTTGTGAAAAATCGGTGTTCATAAAATTACCTCCGAATGCTTTAAAATTATCCTTAAGTATTGATACTTAAGATAACTGTTTATTGTGACTCTAAGACAGGATATAATCGTATTGACAATAGGTTTGAGTGAAAATAAATAGGGAATAGAAAAATGTCAAAGATATATTTTTGTCCTGCTATAATTCTAGGATAATTAAACTACAATAAATTTGTTATAGTCTTCTCTCAAAATCTTAACAAATATTCTTAATAATGATTATTTATGTAAAATAATATATAGTTTGTTTAAGTTTTGAAAAAAGTAACTTACTTCAGTTTTTCATTTTTGGTTTAGAATCCTCACAACAAAGTAATGAGGAGGTTATTGCCATAGGAATGTTAAAATCTATAGGTTTTTAATAATAATTATCTTTATAAAAGAATCTAGTTTATTTAAGTTTTGAAGCATAAGTAATAACAGAATTAACTTAGCTAGATTCTTGATTTTTCTAATTGCCCATAGTCTTTTGTTATAATCAGAGCGGTAAATGTGCCATAATCCTAAAGTATTGATGGGTTTCTGGCAAATGTCTTTAGCGAATCCTAAGTTATGGAAACAGTGGCAAAAAAAAAATTCAACACAAGCCTTAAATGGATAGCTTCTTCAACAATGCTGGTTGTTATCAGTACTGGCGGCTGGTTGGGTTATGACTCGATGCGGAATCAATCATTAGAGCCACTAGCTGTCCAATCTTTTACGGTGAAGAAAGATACTGTTGAAAATTTGATTAATGAGAGCGGTATTGTTGAATTAGCCAATCAACAAACTCTCAAATCCCCAGTTGATGGAGGAGGTATAGTAGAGCGCGTACTGGTGCAAGTAGGTGAGAGAGTCGAATCTGGTCAAATATTGGTTATGCTGAAAAACCCAGAACAGCAAACTGCTCTGGCTCAACAGCAGTTAGAGATTCAAAAACAAGAACTACAACTCGAGCGTAATCGCGAGAAAACTATTGAAGCCTCCCGTAAGCTAACAGTAGTTCGACAAGAAATCGAAGAACTTTCTGTCAAAGAAATAGAGATTAAAAAACAAGAACTCCAACTCAGGCGTAATGGCGAGAAAGTTATCGAATATACGAAAAAACTAAATACTGCTCAAGAAGAACTCCAAGAACTTGAGACTTTACTTGAAAAGGGTTTCATTCCAGACAATGAATTCCAGCAGCAGAAAGACCGAGTCCTCGTTGCTCAATCTCAATTACGGGATGCTGAATTAGCGGTTGAACTTGCTACCCTTGAATTCCAGAGCCTTAAGAACCAAAGACAAAGCAAACAGCGAGAACTCTCAAAGCAAGTCCTAATTGCTCAAGCTCAATTTCAGGACGCTCAATCAGAGGTAAACACCAATACTCGAGAATTGAAACGTCTTAAACTCGAGAAGCAGAAATTTGAACAGAAAATCCAGGACAATTTTATTAGGGCAAGCTTTACGGGAAAAGTCCTCGACATCAACATCAACGCTGGAGATGTGGTTAGGCTAGGCGAACCTCTATTAACTTTGGGTGATACCTCACAAGAGCTAGTGACACTCGAACTATTCCCTCTCGATGCCAATCAAGTACAAGTTAATCAGCCAGTCCGCATTAGTCCTATAAGTCCCCAAGCCAAAAGTTTCACTGGGCGAGTACAAACTATATCAAAGGTAGCCACGAATTTAAATAAGAATGGCACTCAGGCCACTGTGACAGCAACGGTGGAACTGGATAAACCCAGCAAGGTTCTAATTCCCGGTAGCAGGGTGGATGTCGAGATTGTTTTGGCTGCAAGCAAAAATGTAGTCGTTTTAAACCGAGACCTAATTCAAGGCTCTGAATCTGATGCTTTTGTGTGGGTGCAGGACGCTCAGGGCAAAGCCCAGAAACGGCCAGTGAGTCTGGGACTAGAAGGCTTAATAAAGGTAGAGGTAACTTCAGGTCTGGAGCCTGGAGAAAAGGTGATTGTCCCCTCTGCTGATTCCTCTCTAAAGCCAGGAATTCCTTTGAAAGTGGTTAGTAATAAGTAAGGATTATGAGGTTTCATTAATTTTGATATTCCATCTATCCAATGTTATGCCAAGAGTTTGCTCCAGCCTCGTTAACGCATTTAGATAGTCAATCATGGCATTAAGCTCTCTATTTTTTGCCTGTACCAAGTCATTCTCGAATCTCAAAACATCAATAAGTCGAACACCTCTGACTCCCAATCTTAGTTTCTCTTGTTCGTTTTCTAGTTGTTGCTCAGACAACTCCCTAGCATTCTTAGCGAGTTCTATTTGCTGAGAATTAAATTTAACGTCTCTAATCCTGTTGTTAAGCTCAATTTTTAGACTTTCACGTTCTTCATTCAGACTGTTATTTGCTCGCTCAAGGTTGACTTGACTTCGCTCCACTGACTGTTCCAGGGACAGATTGCCAAATTCACGGCTCATTCTTATTCCTGCTCTGACATCTGTTTGATCATCATTTCTATTGTTCCTGGTGGTTAAGCCATAACTTACCTGTAAATCCAAGTCCCAACGTTTTTCATTTTCTGCTAACAATACGTTAAATTTTGCTATTTGTAATTGTTTTAAAGATTGCAAATACTCCGGGTTATTGGCAAAAGCTAACTGAGTAAGTTTATCTGGCTCTAGATTAATTGATTCTACTGCATCCTCAATATCTGTAGCTACAAATTGTAGATTTTGTTCAATATCAAGAATATCAATGATATCTAAACGAGCTTGAGCTAGTCTATTTTGAGCCTCTAATACACGAACCTCTCGATTAGCAACATCTGTTTTGCTTTGGACCAGTTCAATTGGCGCACGTCTGCCAGCATCAATCAATACCTGGATAATCTCTAGTTGCCTTTTAGCATTATTAAGGGCAAGTTGCTGAATTTTCACTTGTTCCTGAGCTTGGAGTAAACTCAAGTATGTTTCAATGGTATCGGTAATAGTATCAATTAGGGTTGATTTTAAGGCAAAAATATTGACCCCTTCTTCAAGTCTGGCAACCTCAATGGGAACTC
>JBFRWO010000431.1:0-7713 GCA_051439625.1 Crocosphaera sp.
TCCGAAAAAGAGATACTGGAAAACTTGTGTCACTTGTCCAAAAACCTGTTTAATGTTGGACTTTGGACAGTTCGTCAGTACTTCTTTCAAGAAAACAAATATCTCAGTTACGAATCTAATTATCACCTGTGTAAAGAGAATGAAAACTATCAACTCTTGGCGACAGATTGTGGACAACAAACACTCAAATATGTCGATAGATGCTTCAAGGCATTTTTTAAGTTGCTCTCGATGAAAAAAGAAGGAATCTTTCAGGAGAAAATTAACCTCCCTAAGTATTTGGCAAAAGACGGCTTTTTCCCTTTGATTATTCCGATTAGAGCAAGACATAATTTTGCTAAAGATGATTGGAAATTTAAGATTCCTACATCTCGCAAATATACAAGAGAACATGGTTCTGTCTATTTGACAATTCCTCCGAATTTGAGAGGATATCGGATCAAGGAAATCCGAATACTGCCAAAACAAAAAGGTAGATTCTTGGATGCTGCATTTGTTTATGAGTCCAAAGATGAGCAGATAAATGTTAACACTGATAGAGCAATCTCTATTGATTTGGGATTGAACAATTTGGCTACCGTTGTTAGCTCTACAGACGAATCTTTTATTATTGATGGACGTTGGCTTAAATCTAAAAATCAATGGTTCAACAAACGTCGAGCTAAACTTGTTTCTCACAAAGATAAACAAGGCATCAATCATCTCACCAAAAAAGAAGCTTGGTTGTCTTATCGGCGCAAAAATCAAGTAAATGATTACTTGAATAAAGCAGCTAAATACATCATTAATTTCTGTCTTAGTAGAAAGATTGGAACGATTGTTGTGGGCTATAACCCGACGCTTAAACAAAATAGCAATATGGGCAAACGCAACAATCAGAACTTTGTTCAAATTCCTATCTTTACCCTTCGTCTTAAGCTGAAAAGCCTCTGTGAGCGATATGGGATAAACTACGTTGAGCAAGAAGAATCTTACACTTCCAAAGCTTCTAGCCTTGACCGTGACCCAATGCCTGTTTACAATGCTGATAATCCCGTCAAACCAAAGTTCTCTGGTAGACGAGTAAAACGAGGATTGTATAAGACAAGAGATGGTCATTTAATTAACGCTGATTGTAATGGAAGTTTAGGAATCGGTCTCAAAAGCAAGCACAAACTCAGTTTTGAGCGAGTGTCTAGGGTCTGCTTGACGCAGCCAGTAAGGATTAATGTCCTTCGAGAATCCCCCGTTATAGCGACGAGAGGAGCTTAACGGTGGGAGTCGTCAATGAATAATCCCCTTTCGTTTATTGTTAAATATTCCTCAACAAAGAGTAAATTATATAACATCCTCAAGGCTTTTTATATTAAGATTTGATATCGTAAGTTTTGGACAAACTTAATTAATTTTTGAGATCAAAATCAAGGTATAATTTTAACCTAGCTAGACTCTGCTTACCATCATTCTCAAAGGGGAATGGAGTTATAAAGATGGATAAACGATTTTTTAACATCTTCAATCTGACAGAAGACCAAGCAATCGCCCTTTTGGATACACCTCAAGACCAAATTAAAGAAAATGATTCTCGCTACATCGCTGCATCTCATTTGATTAACTTTCCCACAGAACAAGCGATCAATGCTTTGATACGGGCCGTACAAAATAACGACCCCACTCTCGATAACCGCATTGTCCGTCGCAAGTCCGTCGAAACTCTAGGAAGACTCGAAGCAAAACAAGCTTTAGATGTTATTCACACCTGTTTAAATGATGATGACCGCTATACAGTAGAAAATGCTGTTTGGGCAGTGGGAGAAATTGGCACGAGTGATGTAAATATTCTTGAAGATATTGCTAAATTACTTGACAAACCAGGGCAAACTTACCGCGTTATTATCCACACTCTAACTAAGTTAAATTATGAACCGGCCTTAGACCGAATTCGCCAATTTGTAAATGATCTTGACCCTCTTGTTGCTAGTGCTGCGATTACTTCGGTTTGCCGTTTTAGCAAGGATTATTCTCAGATGGGGAAAGTAATAGCCATGTTGCAGCACAAAAATGTCTTAGCAAGGCGGTTGTCTATCCAGGATTTGATCGATGCTCGTTACTACAATGCTATTCCCAATATAGCCCGATGTCCTGTCTCGTTGGTGTTTCGTTTACGAGGTATTCGGATGTTAGCAGAAACGGGTATTACTAGGGAGGAAATCACGTTTGAAATGATTCAACAGCCTTTAGAGCAAACCTTACGAGATCATCCCGATGATTTGGGTTTAGTTCATAGCTATGAAGCAACGCCAGATTTAACGGTTTTAGTACGAACCTTATACGAAACCGATTTTGGAAAATGTTATCTGGCGAGTAAAACGATTCTCGACCATTATGCAGACACCGCCCCATCTGCCCTATTGGCCAATTATAAAGAAGAGGCTTATGGTGATTATGGAGCGCATTTTCATATCATCAAACTATTAGGCTGGTTGAAATATGCTCCGGCCTATGATTTACTACTCGAAGCCTTACATAATCTTCAACCTCAATTTCAGAAATCACGGGCTGCTGCTGCGATCGCATTAGGGGAACTGGGGGAAACAAAAGCTATTCCAGTTCTAAAAGCCGTCCTCTCTGAAAAAAACTGGGTTTTAAAATACACTGCATTGATGGCACTGGAAAAACTTGGTTGTAGGGATGGTCATGAAATGGCACTCAATGACTCTGACTGGTTGATTCGGGCAAAAGCCCTTCAGGTAATTAATTAAGGTAAATATTTTCTATTTTTTGCATTTGTAATATTATGACCACAGATTCTTTATTTGACAGATTAAAACACCCTAACCCCCATTTACGAGAACAGGCAATGTTGGAAATTGCCGAGTCTCGGGATGAAAATACTATTCCTCGTCTGATGAGTATTTTGGATGAAGAGGATACAACTTATCGTCGGGCAGCCGTCAAAACATTAGGGGTAATTGGGGCCGATGTTGTCCCATCGGTGGTTGAAGCGTTGCTACATAGTGACAATGTAACTGTACGAGGAAGTGCAGCTAAAGCATTGGCCCAGATTGCTGTTAATTATCCCAATTTACCCTTTCCTGAAGCTGGTTTACAGGGATTAAAGGCTGCTATCAATGATCCTAATCCGGTGGTTCATATTGCGTCAGTAATGGCCTTGGGTCAAATGGGTTCGGCCGCATACGAAATTTTGGTGGAGTCTTTGAAAACAACGGATAATGTAGCGGTACAAGTGGCCATTGTTAATGCACTCGCTTCTATTGGAGATCAGAGGTGTGCTGAAGTCCTGACAACATTTGCCAATGATGAATCAGTAGATTCCTATGTACGAGAATCAGCTACAAGTGCTTTATCCCGTTTGGATTTAGTGATCAACTTTAACGCTAAGTCCACTTAAAAGTTTGGGAAAAATAGAGGTCAATAATTGACCTCTAGAAAAACCAAAATTTTTATAGTTTTCTCTCAAGAAGTCGATTTTTCGTTATGACCATGAAAACGAATTCCTAAAAACACATCGTAGAGAAAACTCCAGAGATTTTTTCCTTGCAATAAACCTAAAGATTGATCACATCCTTTCGCATCTAATAAAGGTTTAGTAGCATGATAAGCAGGCTTATATTTATACCAAGGAATAGACGGCCAGAGATGATGAATTAAATGATAGTTTTGTCCAAAAATTAAGACATTAAGAATAGCACTGGGATAAACCCTCGCATTTTTCCAGCGATCGCGTTCCTTAAAAGGCCGATGGGGTAAATAGTCAAAAAATAATCCTAAAGCAACTCCTACCACCAAAGCAGGAACAAACCAGAAATTCATGACAAAACTAATAAACCCGTAATGAATACCCAAAAAAACGACAGTAAACAGGAATAAACGGCTCAAAAACCATTCTAAGAGTTCGTATTTTTTCCACAAACGACGCTTAAAAAAGAAAATTTCGTGATAAAAAAAGCGTGCTGCTATCATCCATAACGGCCCACCAGTGGAAACAAAATGATCAGGATCGTTATCGGGATCGTTGACATGAGCGTGATGTTGTAAATGTACCCGTGTAAATACTGGGAAAGCAAAGCCTAACATCAACGCACTTCCATGGCCTAAAATTGCATTAATAATGCGATTGCTGTGAGCGGCGTTATGAGAAGCATCATGGATCACTGTACCTGAGATATGTAGAGCAAGAACACTACAGAAAAAACAGATCCAGTCAGGCCACTGCCATAACCAATAACCACTGATTGAACAACCAATAAGGGATAAAGCGGTAAAAAACATTACCACGTTGGGATTTAACCCTCCTGGGGGTTTAAGATACTCTTTAGGTACTCTTGGCAGCGTCTGTGCCGACTGCATGGCTGTTTCCTGCTCCTTGATAAACATTATTTTTTGAACCCCGCCGTTAACGGCAGGGTCTAGTCTTTGATTAGTCTACACGATAATCGCCTATTCAGTAAAGATTTGTAACATTATCTCATCTTATGTAAAAATAGAAGTTAGATTACAAACACTCAAGGTTAAAGTGTAGTTTATGGGTTTGTCCATGAAACACAATAGGTTAAAGATAGTTTCTCTGAACTTCTTAATTAACCTTTAAGGAGGGATATTATTAATATGGGTCAAGTGTGGCGATATATTAAAACTGTAATGGGGATTATTTTTCGTCATCCCATTACTGGTGCTACGGTTATTCCAGTGCTTCCTGATGGGCGTATTGTTCTGATTCAAAGAAAGGATACGGGACAATGGGGACTTCCAGGAGGTATTGTTGACTGGGGAGAAGATGTTCTCACTACAGCGCAGCGAGAGTTAAAGGAAGAAACTGGGTTAGAGTTGTTAAATATTCGACGCTTAGTTGGGGTTTATTCTTCTATGGATCGTGACCCGAGAATTCACTCAATTTCTATCTTAATGGAAGCGGAAGTTAGAGGAGAGTTTTTGATAGAAGATACTTTAGAAGTGATAGGAATTAAAGCATTTATGCCCGATGATTTACCATTGGGAAACCTTTGTCACGATCACGATCGCCAGTTAAATGATTATTTACAGGGGTTAACAGTATTAGCCTGAAAAGTTGAAGGAGGAGTGCCAGTTTCTTTCAAGAAAAACCTTCTGCCTCCTGCCTTTCAACCCCTGTCTTTTTTAACGCATAGTTACGAACTCTTCTGCTGAGGTGGGATGAATACCAACGGTTGCATCAAAGTCAGATTTTTTGGCTCCCATTTTCACAGCGATCGCCATTCCTTGAATGATTTCGGCTGCATAGTCACCTACCATGTGGGCCCCTAAGACTTTTTCTGTTTCTTGATGAACGATCAATTTCATTAGGGTTTTTTCTTGTTTTCCTGGTAAAACGTAGTACATGGGACGGAACTTACTACGATAGACTTTAATCCCATCTTCTCCGTACTGTTGTTTGGCTTCTTCTTCTGTTAACCCGACGGTAGCTGCTTCGGGGGTAGTAAAGACGGCAGAAGGAACGTTTTCGTAGCTCATAATACGAGATTTTCCGCCAAAATGGGTATCAGCAAAGGCCCGTCCTTCATTGATAGCTACAGGAGTTAAATTAATGCGATCGGTACAGTCTCCCACTGCATAGATGTTATCTTGAGCAGTGCAACTATATTGATCAACTGAGATCGCCCCATTGTTAACTTCAACACCAGTGTTTTCTAGTCCCAAATTATCTAAACTAGGTTTACGACCGGTGGCTGCTAGACCAATAGTATCAGCGAGAACCATCTCATTATTTTGATCTCCCTGAACAGCAATTTTTAGCCCTTGGGAGGTTTTTTCGATGGAGGTAATGGTAGAATTTTTAAGGATTTGGATACCATGATCTTCCATAGATTCCTGAATGGTACTACGGATATCTTCATCAAAACCCCTAAGAATTTTATCCCGACGAATAACTTGAATTACTTCCGATCCTAAACCGCGCAAAATACAGGCAAATTCTACCCCAATATAGCCACCTCCCCAAATTACCATCCGTTTTGGTTGTTCGGCAAGGGTAAACATTTGGTCAGAAATAATAGTATGTTCGATTCCTGGAATGTCTGGTCTAACGGGATGTCCACCTACTGCAATTAAGATTTTGTCAGCAGTAACTTTGCTATTTCCTACTTCAACGGTGTGGGGGTCAAGTAGTTTCGCATAGTCCCGATAAAGTTTGACTTTGGAGTTATCTAACATCCGTAGATAAATACCATTAAGACGTTGGGTTTCTTCGTTAACTGCGGTGATCATTTTTGACCAGTCTAAGCTACTTTTAACCGGACTCCAACCGTACCCTTGTGACTCTTGAAACTGTGCCGAAAAATGGGAGGTATACACCATCAATTTTTTGGGAACACATCCGACATTAACGCAGGTTCCTCCTAAGCGACTATATTCTGCTAGGCCGACTTTTGCACCGTATTCGGCAGCCCGTCTAGCGGTTGCAATACCACCTGAACCTCCGCCAATGACAAACAGATCGAAATCATAACTCATGATAATACAAATCTCCTAATTTTTCTGTCTTTTTACGCACTAGCCATGATGGTGTTTGATGTGAATGACATTCCTCGTTTTCTCGGAATGACAATTAAACAGACAAAAAATATCCTCACCAATTTTTGTACTGCTATGCTTGGGCTTTGTGTCGTCTATTTCTACATTTTATCGCTTCTTGGCATACTTGTTAATGCTATTGATAATGAAACGACAGTTAACTAAACTTCTTTCTCTTGAAGTAATATATCTAAAATAACCAAAAAATTAGAAAATACTCTGATCTTATCACCAAAGACGGGATCGATCATTAAAAACTGACTCAGTTCACTTTCTGCAAATTTGGATTTTTCCTAATACAAAAGAACTGTAACCCAACCATGAAGAAAAACATTTTCCTTTGGGCCAAAAACAGGGACAATTAAGATTAGTTGCATCTGGTGATGCTAGAGATGACTCTATCAAAATTCATCAGGATGTGGATCTTTATGTTGCTGTTTTAAAAGAAGGCGATCGCCTTAACCATTGTGTTGAAAGTAATCGCTCGTTATGGCTGCAAGTTACTAGAGATTCAGTTACAATTAATGGCCGAACTGTTAACAGTGGTGATGGTGTTGCCATTACTCAAGAACCAAAAATTTCTCTCATTGGTATTAGCAACGAGACCGAAATTTTACTGTTCGATTTAGCTTAATTATCAATTTAGTCTAAAACTTATTAAGAGGTTTTTTCCATGAATACTTTCGATGCAATTTATCAACGTCGTTCGGTTAAAGCTTACGATCCTAACCATAAAATTACTGCTGAAGAAGAACATAAATTACTGGAAGCAGCTATTCAGTCCCCTACCAGTTTTAATATTCAACATTGGCGTTTTGTGGTGCTAAGAGATGCAGAATTAAGACAAAAAATCCGTAAAGAATTTGGTAATGATCAAGCACAAATGACCGATGCTTCTTTGTTGATTTTATTTACAGCAGATATGAAAGCTTGGCAAAAAGATCCCCAACGTTATTGGCAAAATGCTCCTCAAGAAGTTGCGGAATTATTAGTTAATTGGATGGGGCCTTTTCATGAAGGAAAGGAATGGTTACAACGAGATGAAGCACAAAGATCAATTGGGATGGCCATGCAAACTTTAATGTTAGCAGCTAAAGAAATGGGTTATGATTCTTGTCCCATGATTGGTTTTGATATTGATAAGGTTGCTGAATTGATCAATTT
>JBFRWO010000432.1:0-8206 GCA_051439625.1 Crocosphaera sp.
ATCCTAGACCCTGAGATTTTCAAGAGGACTGCTAGTTTTCCTATGGCTCACACCATAGTTTATGGGAGATACTGGGGTCAAGAGGTCTCAATTTCCCACATTTGGAAGGTCTTTACTTGAATCAGGGCTGGTTAATGATAACCTTAATTGACGGATCTGCCAAGAGATTTATCTAAAAATTTTATTTTTTTGGGGCAAAAAATATGGGGACTGGATTTCAACCCAGTCCCCAAGAAGCAATGCTGCTCTCAAGAAACTTAAGAAGATATCTTAGTTTTTGATGTTTCAAACATTTCTTCCATTAGAAAGGGATTCTCTTCTTTACCGTTTTTGTCGCTGGTATCCTCAAAAATATCTCCCCATTCGGAATCTTTGTCTTGGTTCAATGATTCAGAGGATTGATTTTTGCTGTTATCATCAGCTTGTAGTAAGTTCAAAAAGTCTTCATCAGGTGTCTCTGTTCCATCTCCTAAAAGTTCCGCAAAGGGATCATCGGGATTAACTTGATTATTTTCACTATCGGACTCAAAAATATCTGCAAAGGGATCTTTGTCGTCACTGGCAATAGTTTCTTTTAAATTATCGGATTTTTCCGCAGAAGTTGGCATCATTTCTAAGAATTCTTGCCCATCGTTTTCTGTTTCCTCTGTGAATAAATTACTTAATACTTGACTGTCATCACTACTGCTATTGTCAGGGATAAGATTATCAATATTTTCTTCTTCTGAAGTAGAAAATAATTCTAAATCATCATCAGCAATGGTGTCTTTATTAACTTCTGAAGTAACCCCTAATTCTTCTAAGAAGTTGTCTGTATCATTTTCAAATTCAGCTAATTCTTCTAAAGCATTGTCGTCACTAACTTCCCCTAACTCTGACAATAATTCATCGGTTTCTTTTGGTACTTCTCCTAATTCTTCTAAGGAATTATCATTAGCAACTTCATTTAATTCGTTTAAGAAGTCATCTGTATCATTTTCAAATTCAGCTAATTCTTCTAAAGCATTGTCGTCACCAATTTCCCCTAACTCTGAAAATAAGTCATCGGTGTCTTTTGGTAATTCTCCTAATTCTTCTAAAGCATTGCCATCACTAACTTCACTTAATTCGTTTAAGAAGTTGTCTGTATCATTTTCAAATTCAGCTAATTCTTCTAAAGAATTGTCCTTACTAACTTCCTCTAACTCTGACAATAAGTCATCGGTATCTTTTGGTAATTCTTCTAATTCTTCTAAAGAATTTTCGTCACTAACTTCACTTAATTCGTTTAAGAAGTTGTCTGTATCATTTTCAAATTCAAGTGTAGCAACTTCCTTGAGTCCAGTAACTTCCATATTAACTTGTTCATCAGTTATCTCCTCCAAGGATACTGTTGAAACAGGTTTTTGCTCTTGTAAGGCTTGAATTTCCTCTGGATGAGACTGTTGCATCTCCACCATTTGAGCTTGATAACTAGCCTCGATTTCTCTAATCTGAGTTTGATAAGCTTGTTCTATTTCTCGGATACGTTGTTCTGTTTTTTCTATACCCTGAGAATTGGCTAAAGTTTGTTGTAATTCTTGAATCTGAACTTGGTGATTTTGTTCTACTTCTTGCAGACGAGCTTGATAGCTTTGTTCTAGCTGCTGATTTTGAGTTTCATAGGTTTTTTCAATCTCTTGAATTTTGGTTTCTAGATGTTCGAGTTCTTGTACACGAACTCCTAAAGGCTCTAATTCGGCAATTTTACTATTAGCTTGACTTAATTCTGCCTCTTTAGTTAGATTCCTTTGCTCCATCTCTTGAAGCTTAGCTTCATAAACTTGTTGTATTTCTTGCAGTTGAGCAGGAGAATCTTGTAATTCTTTTAATTGGGTTTCCGCTTCTGTTAGAGCGTTTTCTGTTCGTTCAAGTTTACTTTCTGCACTTTGTAGCTTGCGCTGAGTTCCAGAAGATAAAACATAAGCTATGATACCACCGACTAATAAACCGATAACGATTCCAATACCAATTTCCATAAAGTTTATCTCCAAAGTTTGGGTTTAGTTATGCCTAATATGCCCAAAATCCCGATTTTTATTAACAAGCGACACTAATTTTTGTGCTGCTATATGCCTATAATAGCAATTTTCATTTGTGTAGATAGCTTGATATTACCATTGCTTGACTTTCCACACTCCCCCAAATACTGACCGGTTAACAAAATTATCCTTAATAAAACTAAACAATTCGTTAAGATATAATCAATCAACTCATTAAATATATTTCTTTTATGAACCTAACTCAGAATCGGTCTAGTTCCCTTAATTCTTGGTTATTACTGGTTGCTCCATTTTTCCTTTGGGGGACTGCTATGGTCGCCATGAAGGGGGTTTTAGCGCAAACTACCCCATTTTTTATGGCCGGAATTCGTTTAGTTCCTGCGGGCATCCTCGTGTTACTGGTGGCATGGGGGTTAAAACGAGAGCAACCACGGGGAATTAAGGCTTGGTTCTGGATTAGTATTTTTGCTCTGTTAGATGGGGCGATGTTTCAAGGATTTTTGGCTGCTGGTTTAACAAGAACAGGAGCAGGTTTAGGATCGGTTATCATTGATTCACAACCTATAGCAGTAGCATTACTATCTCGTTGGTTATTTGCTGAAATTATTGGATTTTGGGGTAGTCTTGGTTTAGCTTTTGGTGTTTTTGGCATTGCTTTAATTGGATTACCACAAGAGTGGTTTAATAGTTTATTTTTTGCTCAAAGTTTTTCTATAAATTTGCATGGTTTAGACTTATTAAATAGTGGAGAGTTACTAATGTTATTAGCCTCTCTTTCTATGGCTGCCGGAACTGTTTGTATTCGTTATGTTAGTCGTTATACTGATCCTGTTGTTGCTACTGGTTGGCACATGATATTAGGGGGAATTCCTTTGTTTTTTATTTCAGGAATTTGGGAGTCAAATCAATGGACTGGAATTGATCTACAAGGTTGGTTATCTTTAGGATATTCTACTATTTTTGGAAGTGCGATCGCTTATGGAATCTTTTTCTATTTAGCCTCAAAGGGAAATTTAACAAGTTTAAGTTCTTTAACTTTTTTAACTCCTGTTTTTGCTTTGAGTTTTGCTAATTTATTTTTCAATGAAGTTTTAACAACTTGGCAATGGGTTGGGGTAAGTTTGACTTTAGTTAGCATTTATCTGATTAACCAACGAGAAATTATTGAAAAACAGTTTCATTCTTTTCGTGGCAAATTTTTGTTGTTTTCTAAACGAACAACTGGCAAACTTTCATAAACTATTCAGGAGGTTATATTTATGAGTAAAATATCTGAACTTGACTCAGAAATTATTGACCGTGTTATTGAAATGGCCTGGGAAGATAGAACACCTTTTGCTGCCATTGAATTACAATATGGTCTTTCCGAAAAAGAGGTAATTGCTTTGATGCGAAGGGAGATGAAATCCTCAAGTTTTAAAATGTGGCGCAAACGAGTTTCAGGACGAAAAACTAAACATCTTCGTCAAAGAAATTTCTTAGTTGGTCGTTTTAAATCCTCTAATCAAAATTGACTTTTTAAACACTTTTATTAACGAGAAAATCATGAAAAATTTTACGCCAGAACAAAATCAAAAAGTTCTAGAATCATCTTGGAAAGTTAAGTTACTTTATGATGGTGATTGTCCTTTATGTATGAGAGAGGTACGATTTTTACAGAAAAAAGATGCAGCAAGAGGTCTAGTAAAATTAGTGGATATTGCTGATAATAATTATAATCCTGATGACCATTCTGGGATTGATTATGAGACAGCAATGGGAAGAATTCACGCTATTTCATCCAACGGAACAATTTTGACAGATATTGAGGCATTTCGTTATGTTTATGAAGTTTTGGGAATGGGTTGGAT
This sequence comes from Crocosphaera sp., assembly GCA_051439625.1. Taxonomy (GTDB): domain Bacteria; phylum Cyanobacteriota; class Cyanobacteriia; order Cyanobacteriales; family Microcystaceae; genus Crocosphaera. Next base: position 3,872 of record JBFRWO010000432.1, read on the forward strand.
TTATGCTATAACCAAAATTCCCGTAGTAGGAAAAATTGCTAATTGGGTGTATGGAATTTGGGCAAAATTCAGACTTTCTCTAACGGGAAGACCTAATTTAGCAACAATTATTGCTGAAAAAGAAGCTAATAAAAAATGTAACTCTAATACACCGATGAATTTTAAAACCTGTCGTTAGAAAACTAGCAAGAGAATAGAATTAAGACATTTTTTGTATTTTTTATTCCCTTATTTATGTCAGCATAAAAACTAAAATTTTAGGACACTTTGAGTAATAAAAAATGTTGACAGAAGTACCTATCTATAAATTATCTCAAAAATACTAATGTTTTAGATGGGAATGAATACAGAAAAAATTTGATAAAACATCTGCTTGATTTTAGTTACTCGTTAGAATCTTAAAGTATAAATTATACTTATGAATTCCCCTCTTTTTCCCTTCCTCTTCCCCTCCTGGGAGCGTTTAGGGGTGGGTTTACTTTTGATTTATAACTTCATTTAATACTGACTTTTTAAACAACATTTTCCTAAAGTTAAACTACACTTTTTTGTAGATATCAACGGAATTGAAACCTAAAATATTAATATCTATAGTCTCAGTTGATGAAAATAGTATAACAAAAGTTTTAAGTCTTATATCTGGTTTTGACGTGATAGTATTTAGTAGGTAAGATGGAAAAAAAATAAATATGCAATCGCGACTTTTTTATAGAATTAAACTTTTCGGTAAATGATTTAGGACATTTTTTTCACTCAAATCACCTTATATTAATTTTTAAAAATACTTCTATTTTTCTCCAAGTAATATCTTTGATTAGAGAATAATTATTTTGATGAAATATACGATATAAAGCTTTTTTGATTCGCTTTGTATTTCTAAAATTAGAGTATTTTCTAGTGGTTATTATGATTTTACATTAACTGAATATAACCTTGCTTTAATTCTGAGTAACTCTAAATATATTTAAGATCCTTAACTATAATCCATAATACTATAGTATTCAATAAACTAAATATTAGTTTATATAAGTTTATTTATATAAAAAATAGTTAATAAAAATGCGAGTAAATTGTTCTCAAAATAGTAATCAATAGCAAGCAAAATACTTGCACCACCTCAACCTTGAATCTAGTTGCGATCGCGAATATTAGGTAAAATAATCTAGTGACTTGTGAAGTTTATATCTGCCTGAAAAATTAAGCCAAAAATGACCATTAACGATATTCCGGAAACAGCGAACCCTCAACCCCATAAACCCCTCCCGAAAATCAAGCTATTCACCATGTTTCGCTTAGGTTTATTCCAAATGGGACTAGGGATCATGTCTCTGTTAACATTAGGGGTGATCAACCGCATCATGATCGATGAACTAACGGTACTACCCTGGATCGCAGCAACAGCGATCGCCATGTATCAGTTTGTCAGTCCAGCGCGGGTATGGTTTGGACAACTCTCCGACACTAAACCCATTAAAGGCTATCATCGCACCGGATATGTCTGGATAGGAGCTATTCTCTTCACTTCTCTAGCTTTTATTGCTCTACAAGTGGTTTGGCAACTAGGAAGCAGTATCCAAGCAACAGGATGGAGTTCGAGTAGTTATGCTTGGGCCATCTTATTAGGGGTGATTTTTGGCGGTTATGGTTTAGCCTTAAGTATAAGTTCCACACCCTTTGCAGCTATGTTAGTGGATGTCTCCGACGACGATAACCGATCGCAATTAATTGGTATTGTTTGGTCTATGTTAATGGTGGGTATTGTGGTGGGAGCGATCGTCAGTTCTCAATTACTCAATACTCCAGAAATTTGCGGTGATGCAATTTTATCCTACGACCCCACAGCAACAACAAAAATAGCTAATATTCCCGCCTTAAAAGCAACAGTTAACCCTGTGTTTATAATTATGCCAGTGGTGGTCTTAGTTATGTGTTTCCTAGCAACTTGGGGCGTAGAATCTCGTTATTCTCGCTTTGGGATGCGGTCTCAAACAGTACAACGGGAAGATCAAATCGGTTTAAAAGACGCTTTAAATGTATTAACGGCCAGTCGTCAAACAGGACTCTTTTTTAGCTTTATTTTGATTCTAACCCTTAGTTTATTCATGCAAGACACAGTCATGGAACCCTATGGGGGTGAAGTATTCGGGATGTGCATTTCAGAAACCACCCAACTTAACGCCTTTTTTGGTACAGGAACCCTCTTCGGTATCGCTTCAACTGGTTTTTTGGTAGTTCCGCGTTTAGGGAAACAGCGCACCACCAAACTAGGTTGTATCCTCGCTGTGGGTTGTTTTGTCCTCATCGTTTTAGCCGGTGCTATCCCTAGTCAAAGTTTATTAAAATCAGGATTACTCTTTTTTGGTCTAGCATCAGGAATGATTACAGCAGGAGCCACCAGTTTAATGTTAGATTTAACCGTGGCAGAAACCGCAGGAACCTTTATCGGTGCTTGGGGGTTAGCTCAAGCGATCGCTAGAGGACTTTCTACAGTTTTGGGTGGTGTAGTTCTCAATTTTGGCAAAATGGTGTTTGCCGTTCCTGTGTTAGCCTATGGCTTAGTGTTTGTTATTCAAGGGTTTGGGATGATCTTGGCTATTTGGTTATTAGGAAAAGTCAATATTCAAGAATTCCGAGATAATGCTAAATCTGCTCTTTCTGTGGTTATAGAAGGGGAATTGGATGGATAAATTCAGTTATCATTTATCAGTTATCAGTTTTGAGGAGTGATGGACGATATTCAAACTTTAGTCGAGAAAATTCGTCAAGAGGCAGAAAGAGAGGACTTTCCCCTTGATCTTCCTATTTACCAAGGAGCCGGTAAAACCCCAACCCAACCCATACTTTATGCAGGAAATTTAGAAAGCAAAATTTGCTTTTTTGGCCGAGATTTAGGAAAAGATGAAGTCTCCCAAGGACAACCCTTAATTGGTTCAGCCGGTAAAATGCTTCGTAAGGGATTCTATCGGGGAATTTATCATCAAGAACCCTCTTCTCCTGAAGACTTACAATCTATTTGCGATCGCGCTTTACTCACCAATACCGTCCCCTATAAACCCCCTGGAAATAAAGCTTATACGATCAAGGTAAAAGAGCGATTTCGTCCCTTTATGGCACAATTACTGGTCATATATTGGGGCGGAAATCAAATCGTGACCTTGGGGACAGAAGCTTTTAAATGGTTCGCCCCTTATGGGCCAAAAGAAAGACTCGAGGAATTTTGGCGACGAGGCGATCGCTACGCAGCACAACTTCCGATAACCCTGGAAGCGGTTGATTTTCAGGGAAACAAACATCAGCGTCAAGTGTCCCTACTTCCCTTACCACATCCTTCCCCGTTGAATAAGCGATACTACGCTAAATTTCCCCAAATGTTACAACAACGTATAAATGAATTTGAGTTCTAGGCCAATTGGGTAAAAACAAGTTAGAATAGAGTTCGTGTCATGGGTGTGTAGCTCAATGGATAGAGCAACAGCCTTCTAAGCTGTCGGTTACAGGTTCGAGTCCTGTCACACCCGTTGATTGAAGTCAGAACTCACCTACTAAAAACCTATTAATATCTAACAATGTGTTGTCAGACTAACAGTTTTGGGGCATCGGTGACTCCCCGTGGATTTTACTGTTGGAAAAAACTACTGGTTTTGAAGCAGATTTAACTTTCCTTTCCTGTCTAGGGGGAGATTTCCCCCTTCTAGTTCGGGAAACTCCACGGTGCGCTTGCAGTGCCTCTAGGACTTTCGCTGATTCAAACATTTGGTGTCGGGAGATTTTGAGCAAACTCACGAAGCTTGCAAATTTTCCCCCATTGACCCCATGATTGCACCTCCTTATCCTCTGGTGAGGAGGTGCAAATTCCTATTATTGGCCAATAAGAACGAGGTATCCTTTCTGAGAACCCTAATGCTCGCCTGGCAATGACCATGGCCGCAGCATAAGCTGAATTTAGCCCATATTTAGCCATATATTTTACCATTCCAATAACGGAAGTGGCAAAGGGATTCTTGAAAATTACTTCAATTCCATATTTTTCGGCTCTAGCTACTAAGAAATCTCTAAATTTATCATAGATAAAACCACTGAGCATCCGATTATATTTTTTCGGAGAATGTCTTAAAGTAGCTTTCTTTTTACTAAAGTCTAAATCTTCACAAGCAATCGGACATTCATAACTCTCCCCTATCCTAACAATTTCAGCTACAATATCCCTCAACTTGGCTTCAACTTGTCCCGTGGTTCCCGTAGGAATGTCCCAGGAAAACAAGGTTTTTTTTCCATTAGTCTGATGTAAATTTCCATCTCTTTTAACATAAACAAGGTCAATGGATGTAGCATTTA
>JBFRWO010000433.1:0-8977 GCA_051439625.1 Crocosphaera sp.
AAGTCCCCTCCCGCAACACAACTAAGATGTCCTGTCTAATAGCACCTCACCAATTAGGTTTACAGATAGTCCGAACTAGGGAAGCATTCGGAAGTGTGTACCAAGCTGTGTCTCAATGCGGTATTCACCTCTTACGTCACTTAGATTGGTCTAGGCAATCCCTGCACTTTTAGGGCAGGGTTGGTGAAAGTCACAGGAGTTTTACAAATTACCAGTCACTTTTCATAATAGCAAAATTTGTCACAAAACTCGTGTTCTGCCTGTCATCAGGGGATTTATCGCGGGTAAATTGTCTTTCGACATTAGGATAAAAAAAAGTCCGCTATCACTGCGGACTTAGATTACTTTAAGGGTCAAATTAACTAAATTCCAGCCCCTGTGGTAACATCTTCATTAACCGTAGAAGAACCGGAACGGCCAAAACCATCGGTTTCTTTAGCAAAACCAGCATAAGCTTCCATTCCATGTTCTCCAATATCCAAACCCTCGAGTTCTTCTTCAGCACTGACACGGATACCCATAGTTGACTTGAGGGCAAACCAAACAATACCACTGAAGATGGCTGTAAACGCACCAATGGCTAGAATACCAACAATTTGACTTCCAAGTTGAGCAACACCACCACCGTAGAATAGGCCACTTTCTGTGTTAAATAAGCCAACTGCTAGGGTTCCCCAGATACCATTGACTAGGTGAACAGATATCGCCCCAACGGGGTCATCGATTTTAAGAACGGAATCAATAATGCTAACGGAATAAACAACGATAACACCAGCAACAGCACCGATGATCACCGCACCTAAATAGGATACCCCATTACAACCGGCGGTAATACCGACTAATCCTGCTAAAATACCATTGATAATCATGGAGAGGTCGGGTTTACCGTCTTTAACCCAAGCGACGAAAGTAGCTGCAACACCACCGGCAGCGGCCGCTAAGTTAGTGGTAACAGCAATGTAAGGAACAGCCTCATTAGCAGCTAACTCAGAACCTGGGTTAAAACCAAACCAGCCGATCCAAAGAATGAGACAGCCTAAAGTTGCAATGCTCATATTGTGGCCAGGAATCGCTTGGGGACGACCATCAATATATTTACCCATTCTAGGCCCGAGGATAGCTGCCCCCATCAGTGCAGCCCAACCCCCAACGGAGTGAACCACTGTAGAACCAGCAAAGTCACTAAACCCAAGGCTTGCTAACCAACCATTACCAGTCCAAACCCAGTGGCCGGTAATGGGATAGGAAATACCTACTAACAATAAACTGAAAACTATGAAATCATTAAACTTGATCCGTTCGGCAACTGCCCCAGAAACGATGGTTGCTGCGGTTCCAGCAAAAGCTGCTTGGAACAAGAAGGCTACGGAAATAGGCAGTCCAGCAGGGAAGGGATCTAATCCGTAGGTTGCCGGTTCTCCACTGAGGAACCATCCTCCAGACCCAATGATGGGATTTTCGGGGCCACCAAACATTAGAGAATAACCGATCGCCCAATAAGCTAGAGTAGCTAAGGCAAAAACAATCAGGTTTTTGGAGAGAATGTTAACGGCGTTTTTGTGACGACAAAAGCCGGTTTCTAACATCCCGAAACCTGCATTCATGAAAATAACCAGGATCGCTGCAATCAATACCCAGATAGCGTCGAGGGTTCCTTGTAGTTGCGCAACCGCTTCGGAGGTAGCTTCAGCACTAATTAATTCTACATTTTCAGCGACAACAGCCTTATTCCAAACAATAGTAATAATCGCTGCTAAGGGAATACAAGCAATCCAATAGGGGGAGAAGGATCTGGCGATTGTTTTTAAAGGTTGCCAGACCGGGACATCTTTTTTTGTTCGTGTTGATACCATTTTAGGAGATGATTAAGAAAATCATTAACACCGGAAATGACTGAATATTGAGTTAAGGGTCTCTGGTTCAGTTATTTCCTTCTTTAGTGTATAAACTCTAAAGAGAATGTCTGGATTTCGTCAAGGTCACTTAAGGATTTCCCTAAATTTTGCTAAAAATCTTTAACTTTTTCCAATGATCTTCTAATTCTATTAGTGTGTTATAGCAGTTTTCATTTGAAGCAAAATATTGATAAACCCAATTAAAAAGTGTGATTATGAGCCAAGAAAATTTTGATCAACAAATGATGCAACGCTGTTTAACCTTAGCCCGTAAAGCTAGTGGTTACACTTCTCCTAACCCAATGGTGGGGGCAGTTGTAGTGAAAAATGGCCAAGTTATTGGGGAGGGGTTTCACTTCAAACCCGGCGAACCCCATGCAGAGGTTTTTGCTTTACGAGATGCGGGGGAAAATGCAGCAGGAGGGACGGTTTATGTCAATTTGGAACCGTGTAACCATTATGGTCGTACACCTCCCTGTACAAAGGCTTTAATAGCTGCTAGAGTGGCTAAAGTGGTGGTGGGTATGGTTGACCCGAACCCCCTAGTCTCGGGTAAGGGTATTGCCAAGTTACGAGATGCCGGCATAGAGGTGACGGTTGGGGTGGAAGAAGTTGCTTGTCGTCGTCTCAATGAAGCTTTTTGTCACCGTATTGTTCATCATAAATGCTTCGGTATTCTCAAATACGCCATGACCCTTGATGGTAAAATTGCTACCAGTACGGGCCATAGTGCTTGGGTGACGGGAACCACGTCCCGGCAATTGGTTCATCAAACTAGGGCTGGTTGTGACGCGGTGATTGTTGGGGGCAATACTGTACGACGGGATAACCCATATTTGACTGTTCATGAAGCTACGGGGCGCAACCCTTTGCGAGTGGTGATGAGTCGTAATTTACATCTACCTCAAGAAGCTAATCTCTGGAATGTTGACATTGCACCTACCCTTGTGTTTACGGAATGGGGACAAAATCCTTCTCTACAAGCAGAATTACGCAACAAAGGGGTTGAAGTGCTAGAATTATCCCCGTTAACTCCTTCTCAGGTCATGGATGTTCTCTACAAACGTCAATTATCTAGGATTTTGTGGGAATGTGGTGGCGTTTTGGGGGCGCAAGCTATCAGGGAAGGGGTTATTCAAAAAGTTATGGCTTTTATCGCCCCGAAAATTATCGGTGGGGTTTCTGCTACTTCTCCTGTGGGTGATTTAGGCTTAGAAAAAATGTCTGATGCTTTATCATTACAAGATGTTACTATTCGTCAGATAGATCAAGATATGTTAGTTGAAGGATATTTAAAGAAAATTTAGAATTTAATCTAATCTAGTGTTAGAACCTTTAAACAATTTTAGCTATTTTTTTGAGAATTTTTAAAACTAGCTCGAGATCATCTCCTCTATCCAGAGAAAAAGAAATAGATTCGCAATAAATAGGGTGATCTTCTCGAATTAGTTTTAGGAACTTAAAATTAGCCCCGTTACTAATTAATCCGAATACAGGTTTATGATGATTAGGACTTCCTAACATATATCCTAATAGTTGTGGCAATCCTTTTTCAATAGAATAAGCTAGTCCTTTTGTTTCTACTACTAAAATCCAAAATTCTGGTTGAAATACTAATAAATCTAATCTACCCCGAATGGAAAGATCATCTTGTTCTGAAATTTCTACAGTTTTTTCTGCTGTTATGTTAAATGGTGGCAGAAAAAATCCTGCCATTTTTAATAGTGGAGATATTATTACCATTTTAACAATTGTTTCAGCCATTCCATATTCTAAAAGATGACGAAATTCTAATTTAACTTCATCCAAATTTGCTTTTTCTTGTTCTTTTAATTCGGGTAAATTATCACGCCATTCAGAAAATAAGTCGGGACTATCTCTATATTCTAGACCAAATTTTGATTTGAGGTCATGGAGTTGCAGTTGCTCAGCTTGAATAGTTTGTACCATAATAACTATAATTTTTTCAAGTTTAATTAAATAACTATGTTTATTATATAGTAAACGAAAACAAAACTTTATAGGTTGTGACAATCAGATTACTTGTCTTACTCCACCTAGTAAGATATAATATCTTTTAAAAACAAATTTTATGAGCATTTTTGATAAAAACTTTACTTTGTTTAATCGTTCGCCATCCGTCTTTTTAATCTTACTAATCGGTTTATTATTCCGTTCTTTGATATCTTTTTGGCTGTTACCTGGTTACGATGAAGGTTATTATTATCTCTATACTAAACATTTAGATTGGAGTTTTTTTGATCATCCTATTTTTGTTGCTTTAACCACTGGTTTTGGTGTTTGGTTAACGGGAGTTACTTCTCCTTTTACTCTCCGTATTGGGACTTTAATTTTATACACAGGTAGCCTCTATTTATTATATTTGACCAGTGCTAAATTATTTACTAAACAAGCAGCAAAAATAACTTTAATTTTGGCTTCTATTATTCCTATTTTTCAACTAGCTTTCGGCATTATCACCCTTCCTGATAGTCCTTTAATATTTTTTTGGTCGGCTGCTTTATATTGTGCTACTGATGAATTTTTTACCAAAAGAAATGAAACTTATTTACCTAGTTATCGCCTCAGTATTTTGGGTATTTTAATCGGTTTAGCTTGTTTAAGTAAATATCATGGTTTTGTTTTAGGATTTTGTTTACTGGGATTTTGTTTAAGTAGTAAATATCATCGTCGTGCCTTATTTTCTCCTTGGACAAGTTTAGGTCTTTTCTTGTTTATTATCACTTTATTTCCTTTATTATTCTGGAATTACCAACACGATTGGATTTCTTTGCGATTTCAGCTTTTTGACCGCTTTTTACCTGTTCATAATGCACCAAAAACTACTTATAATATTTTCAATGCTTTGACGGTTTTATTGGTTAATGTTGGTTTATTATTTCCGACCATTGGCTTTCCTTTGTGGTGGGGAATGGGTAAAGATTTAGTGTTAGATAGTTATCAATTATTATCTCAGCAAAAAAATATCAAAAATTTTAATAATGAAAAATTATTTATCTATTGGATATCTTTACCTTTAACCTTGGGATTAATTATTTTAGGAGGAAAAGAACAAATATTAGTCACTTGGTCAATGCCGGGTTATTGGGGCATGATTTTATTATTAGGATTGTTTGGGGAACGGTGGTTAAACTATTCAAAAATATGGGTAAAAAGATGGTTGTTTGGTACTGCGATCGCTATTAATACAATTTTGTTATTATTATTGCTACATTTGAATACAGGAATATTCTTTCAATCTCATCACTATGACTTTTTAAAAGGTTTTCTCACTCCCGAAGCTGATCCAACAACAGAATTAATTGATGTGAAACAATTAAGAGAAAAAGTCAAGCAATCTCCCCTCTTATTAAACCATTTAAAACAAGCAAATTTTTTATTTACTAATGCCTATTATTTAGCAGGATTAATTGATTTGGCCTTAGAACCTTTGCATGATATTCCTGTGACTTGTTTTAGTTATGATAGACGAGGGTTTGACTTTTGGCCAGATACAGATCAATGGCTAGGAAAAAATGCTCTTTATATCACATTAAAACGCTTTCACGAAATACCAGAACTAACAAATGAGTTCCGAGAATTTTTTACAGAAATAAAAGAAATAGGTAAAATAGAAATTAAGAGAGGAGGTGTGGTTGTTAATGTATTTTATTTCTATGAAGCTAACAACCTTCTGAAACCTTATGTATCTACAGAAAATTCTGTTAGATAAATTTACAATAAGAAAATAATTCAGAAAATTAAAACTAAATCATGGCTAAATTTGGCGCAATTTATTTGTCTTTAGAAACAACAGAAAAATCAATAAAAGAAGTAGAGAATGTTGCCTCTATTTTAAGAAAAGCAGATTATTTATTTACAGTTCGTTATCATCAAGAAAGTTCTTGGATACAACTCTATGTTGAGGAACCAGAAAACGTTGTTTTCTACGCTAGAAAAATTGGCAAAATTTTCCCCAGTAAAAAAACATTAGGATTAGCAGCTTCTACTGTGTCTGACTCAGTAAGCTTTTGTTATTTTCAAGGAGAAAAAATTATCCGTCTTTTACAATCAGGGTTTAACCAAGAAAGACAATGGGAAATCATAGAAGGAGAAAAACAAACATGGGAAGATAAAATATTTAGCAAATTAACCCTAGAAATTGGTACACTGGGAATGGTTAGTTATCATATTCAACAAATTGGAGTATTATTAAATTTACCAGGGTTTGGTATTCCTAAACAGGGCGAACCTTGGACTAAAGAAATAAGACCCCATCTTTAAGGACGGGGTTAAAATCAATCAATTAACCCAGGAGTAACTAAAAATGACAATTCCCTTAAACCAAGATCAAACCGAAGAACTAAAAAAGTTTTTTGATCAAATTGATCAAGATCACAATGGTAAAATAGATAAAGAAGAATTAAAACAGTTATTAGAAACTATTTGGGGTAACAATACAGACTTTGATATTAACGAAGCGGTGGCATCAATATTTAAAAAATGTGATCTTAATGAAGATGGTTTTATTAGCTTTGATGAATTAGCTTCTTTAGCAAAATAGGATGTAATTGAGTGGCAATTAAAGCAGAAAGTAACCTATAATAGAAAGGTTGTGTAATTATTTTATGTTTAAGTCCTATGGCAGTCCCTAAGAAGAAAACATCTAATAGCAAACGAGACCAACGTAAAGCGCATTGGAAGCGTGTTGCAGCTAAAGAAGCGCAAAAAGCTCTATCTTTAGGTAAATCTGTTCTATCTGGTCGTTCCAAGAGTTTTGTTTATCCTCAAGATGAGGAGGAAGACGACGAAGAATAAAGCTGTCTTGAGTTCATCTGCGATCGCTGTTTCTGTAGCTTATGCAAAAAATGGCGATCGCTGTTTGTTTAATTCTGCTACTATTAAGAAAATAAATGGTGAACAAAGAGAATTTATTCTTGGTTATTCTCTAGCTTATCGTGTCTTATTTGTGGTTTATATTGAACGAAACCAGCGTACTTGGGTTATTTCCGCACGTCCAGCTACTCGCAAAGAGAAAAAACAATATGAACAAACCTAACAAAGAAATTACTCTTACTATTCAGTCTCGTCCCTCAGAAAATGTATCAATTAGCATTCCTAAAGATACTCTAGAGTCTTTAAAAACAGTTGCTAATAATCGAGATATGTCTCTAGAAGCTATCTTAAAATTCTACATTGGAAAAGGTTTACGTCAAGACTTAGCCGAGTCTTATTCTAAGTCGAAAACTACGGTTCAAGAAAAGTGAATGAATTAGAATAGAATGTAACTACCTGGAAAATGCCTAGAACAAAATATCCTCTGCATGACCCCAATTAATTATAACTTGCTTGAATCGCTGTAATCACCACAGTATTAATAATATCTTCTACAGTACAACCCCGACTTAAATCATTGACTGGTTTTTTTAACCCTTGTAAAATCGGACCAATAGCGATCGCACCAGTTTCTCTTTGTACCGCTTTATAAGTATTATTGCCTGTATTTAAGTCAGGAAAGACAAAAACTGTTGCTTCTCCGGCAACTTTTGAATCTGGCATTTTTTGCGCTGCAACAGTTCGGTCAACCGCAGCATCATATTGTATAGGACCTTCAAACAATAGGTCCGGACGGCGTTTTTTAGCCAAAATAGTCGCCTGTTTAACTCGTTCCACATCTTCACCTATTCCTGAGTTTCCTGATGAATAAGAGAGTAAAGCAACTCTGGGAAAAATGCCGAAAGTTTCGGCAGTTTCGGCAGAAATGATCGCTATTTCTGCTAATTGTTCTGCTGTGGGGTTGGCATTAATAGCGCAGTCTCCATAAACTAAAATTTTGTCGTCTAAACACATAAAAAACACAGAAGAAACCAACTTATATTCTGGTTTTGTTTTAATGATTTGTAAAGACGGTCTAATTGTGTTTCCTGTGGTATGAATAGCACCGGAAACCATGCCATCAGCATCCCCTACATACACCATCATTGTACCAAAATAGGAGACATCCATCAACATATCTTTAGCATTTTCTAAGGTAATTCCTTTATGTTTTCTAACTTCATATAAGGTTTGAGTGTAGTCATCTAATTTCGGACTTTTCATCGGGTTAATAATATTGAGACGATTAATATCCAATTGAATACCATGACTTTGTATTGTCTCTTCAATGCGATTTCTTTCTCCTAATAAAGTAACATCAACAATATCTTGAGCAGTTAAGGTAGCTACTGCTTTAAGAATACGATGATCTTTGCCTTCTGGTAAAACAATATGACGTTTATTTGCTTTCGCCTTTTGAATTGAATTATAAGTAAACATTTTAGGAGTTATTCCCTCAACTTTTATCTTGTTAATTAGATTTTCTAAAATAGAAAGATTAACGGATTTATCAAATAGTTCAATACTCCAATTTATTTTTTCTATATCCCCTGGTTTTAAAGAACTATAAATTGTCTGTAAACTAGAAGCAGTAGGATAAGTATAAGTATCAACCCAAACTATGGGCAAAGGATTGCTCAAACCTGCAATTAATTGAGCAATAGAACTTTCTAAGTGACATTCTGTTGTTAAAAGAATCCCAGCTAAATTAGGATAATTTGTAGATTGATGTGCTTGCAATGCACCAATAATAACATCCCCTCTATCCGATGGTGTTACTACTAAATCATTATCATGTAATTGAGTAATTGCGTGCTGCATTTGCATAGCAGCAATAAGATAATCAAACACCAAATTATTTAATCTTTTTTCACCGTATAAAACCTTAGCTTTTAACTGTTCTGCTACTTCTCTCATTCTGGGACTATCTAACCTTTTATCATAGGGAATAACTGAAAATAAATAGTTATTTTTACCGTAGATATCTCGTAAAGATTTGGCTAGATTTTTTAGATCAGAATGGGCTACTTTATTAACTATAATTCCTAAAATATTACAATGTTTTTCTCTGTAAGAATCGGCAACAATTTTTGCAGAAAGACTAATTTCTTCTACAGATTTTTGATGACCATTACCTAAAATTAATAGAGAACATCCTAATGTTTTGGCAATTGCTACATTAAGATCAAAAGCAAAAGTAGAATTTT
>JBFRWO010000434.1:0-25831 GCA_051439625.1 Crocosphaera sp.
GCTGTTTACAATGGATAGAAACCATGCAATGTAAAGCAGGAGGTTGGGCTGCATTTGATGTGGATAATGATCAAGCTTGGTTAAACGAAGTGCCTTATGGTGACTTAAAAGCGATGATCGATCCGAACACCGCCGATGTCACTGCTAGGGTAGTAGAAATGGTGGGAAGTTGTGAGCTAGAAATAGAAAGCGATCTCCTCAATAAAGCACTCAATTATCTTTATAAAGAACAGGAAAAAGATGGCAGTTGGTTCGGTCGTTGGGGTGTGAATTATATCTATGGAACCAGTGGAGTCTTATCCGCATTAGCTGTTATTAACCCTAAAAAACATAGAACACAAATAGAACAAGGAATTAACTGGTTATTAAGCTGTCAAAATAAGGACGGAGGATGGGGAGAAACCTGTTGGAGTTACAACGATCCAACTCTCAAAGGAAAAGGAATCAGTACCCCTTCCCAAACTGCTTGGTCTCTCATTGGTTTATTAGATGCAGGAGAAGCTTTAAATCACTTAGAAATCGATGCCATTGAACGAGGAATTAACTATTTATTAGACACTCAAACCGATGAAGGAACCTGGGAAGAATCAGAATTTACCGGAACTGGTTTTCCTTGTCATTTTTACATTCGCTATCACTTCTATCGTCTCTATTTTCCGTTAATTGCTTTGGGACGCTATCAAACATTAATGGAAAATCAATCATGATTTTGTCTTTCTTTTAACAGGAGAACACAGAAAAGATTACATTTCTCAGATCCGTAGGGGTTTAGCATTGCTAAACCCTTCACTGTTGCTTTCTGACTTTTATTTGATTAAAATAGAAACCATAATAAAATTATCCAATGGGTAATTATTGTATAAAATAATCTCTATAAAATATGTTAAAAATACGAAAATTTTTCCCTTTTAAACGGTCAAATCTTTTATATTTAGTAATTTCTCTGGCTATTCTTTTATGGTGTCTTAGTGTGGGTTGGGGGTTTACTCAAGCCTTAGCAGCAAAACCTAGCCATATCTTAGCGCAATCTCGATCGCTACCTCCTCTTAACCCAAACCGTCCCACGGTTGAAGCAGGAAAAGAACTCTATGTTTCAACTTGTGGCACCTGTCATATTCCCGTTCCAGCAGAAGTATTACCCACAGAAACCTGGCAGGAACTTTTAGAGAACCCTCAGAAACATTATGGCACTTCTGTCCCTAATATGATTCGTCTAACTCAGGTATTAATCTGGGATTATCTAAAAACCAATTCTCGCCCTATTTTGCAGAGAGACGCGCCAGTTCCTTATTATATTGAACAATCACAGTATTTTACTATTCTTCATCCCCGTGTAGAGTTTACTGAACCCATCACAACCGAAAGTTGTGTACTCTGCCATACAGGAATCAAAGACTTTAACTATCGTACTTTAACCGCAGAATGGGAAGATTCACCGTGATGGGGAGACGGGGAGACGGGGAGTGGGGGGAGTGTGGGGAGATGGGGAGATGGGGAGATATATTAACTCCGAACTCCGAACTCCGAACTCCGAACTCACCTTTTTAGTTTTCCTTTCGTTTGAACATACCCGCAACTAAATCATAGATTATAGTTGGGGATTGTTTGACACTTTTTATTGTTCGTAAAAAGTGCTACCGAGAAAGGTGATGTCCGCACCGAACCGTAAGAATTTTGCTTACCAATACCTCAGTAAAAGTAATAGATCAAAGCAGATGATTGCTCGTAAAGGCACAAAGGTCGTGTCTCAGATCAAGTCTTTACCGTACCTTTTTGATGACCTTATTGTGAGTAATCATACCATGAATTTTCTATGTTGGCTAATCCCATCTAAGACGTGCAACGCGTTTATTTATTGGTTTCGCTAAACCCACCTAAATCAAAGATTTTAGGTGGGGACTGCGCTCAACATTTTTGTTCAATGATAAGGTTTGCACGATCTTTAAGAAAATCAATTTCTGAAGGGGTCAGTAAACGATAATGGCCCCTGCGTAAACTGTTTTTATTAGCAGGAGATATAGTAAGATTGTCAATGGCAGTACGGTGGAGTCTGAGGACACGGAAACCCAGTTGTTCAACGATGCGGCGAATTTGACGATTTCTGCCTTCAGTCAAAATCACTTTTAGGTGAGTTTCTCTATTAGAACGATCTATTAATTCTACTTCAGCAGGTAATGTCCTTTTGCCCATAAGCATAATACCCTCACGCCATTGTTGTAGCGTTTCTTCTGGGGGATGTCCTTTAACCCAGACTTCGTAGGTTTTTGGTAAATGATAACGAGGGTGGGTTAATTTTAGGGTTAAGTCTCCATCATTCGTCAATAATAACGCTCCAGAAGAGTTAAAATCCAATCTTCCTACAGGATGAATACCAGTTCCCTGAGTCAACTTTTTCGGCAATAAATCTAAGACAATAGAACGATTTTGGGGATCATCACAAGTAGAAACAACCCCCACCGGTTTATTGAGCAAAATATAGATTAATTGTGGCCGTTGATCGGGTTTAATGAGTTTGCCATCTACTTCCAGGCGATCGCAACTCGGATCAGCTTTATCTCCTAAAGTGACTATTTTCCCATTTAACTTAACTCGTCCTGCCATTATCATATCTTCTGCACGACGACGGGAAGCCACTCCCCATTGAGATAAAATCTTTTGTACCCGTTCAACCATTAATCAATTATCCTCGTTCTGATTACTGGTAACCAGACCCGAATAAACTTGGCCTTTTTCAGCATCAACCGTAATAATTGACCCTTCTCTAATATTAGCCGTTGCCTCCTTAAAATCAACAATTACAGGAACACCCAAACGTAGACCAATCACCGCCGCATGGCTAGTTAAACTCGCTTCTTCGGTAATAATACCCGACGCTTTACGCATCATTTCCACAAATTCCGCATTGGTTCCCGGAACCACTAAAATGTCTCCAGGTTCAAAATTGCCTAATTCCCTGGCATTCTGGGCAATTCTCGCCCTTCCACTGGCTGAACCCTGACCAACACCCACACCTTTGCCCAAAACCGCTTTGACCATTTCTACCTTAATCAAATCCGTCGATCCTGCAACCCCGGCAAGGGTTCCGGCAGTCATCACAACTAAATCCCCATCTTTGAGCCAATTATTTTCTTGGGCGACATTAACCGCCGATTGAAAGGTTTTCGTCGCTGAGGCTAAATCAAGCACCAGCAGAGGTTTAACCCCCCAAACTAACTGTAACTGCCTGGCTACGTCTACATGGGGAGTCACCGCTATAATGGGTATCTGAGGGCGAAACTTAGAGACATTACGGGCCGTTGATCCCGTTTTCGTCAAAGACATAATTGCCGCCGCATCCAATTCTTGGGCAATATGACTAACTGCTGAGGAAATGGCGTTAGTGATGGACTGTTTCTCTTCTGAGAGAATTTTAGGCGTGGTTGGTTCTTGTTCGATTCTTTCGGCAATGGTGGCCATAGTAGCTACTGCTTCCACGGGATATTTGCCCACAGCAGTTTCATTGGATAACATCACCGCATCGGTTCCATCTAAAATAGCGTTAGCTACATCGGACACTTCTGCACGAGTGGGGCGAGGATTATTGGCCATACTATCTAACATTTGCGTGGCCGTAATCACGGGAATACCCAAACGATTAGCCGTGGAAATTAAGCGTTTTTGCAGGATAGGAACGTCTTCTGGTGGTAACTCCACTCCTAAGTCTCCTCGTGCCACCATTACGCCATTACACAAGGAGAGAATTTCTTCCATATCCTCAATGGCCTCGTGTTTTTCAATTTTGGCAATGACCGGAACATTTTTGCCGGCACTGGCAATCAATTCTTTAATTTCGAGAATATCTTGAGGGTTTCTCACAAAACTTAAAGCAACCCAGTCTACTCCTTGGTCCAAACCAAACATTAAATCTCGTTTATCTTTCTCCGTTAAAGCTTTCACGGATAAATAAACCCCGGGAAAATTTACCCCTTTGCGATCGGACAACACTCCCCCAACCACAACCCGACAATGAAGATCCTTCTTGTCCTTATCTACTTTCTCCACTACCATTTCTACTTTTCCATCATCCATTAAAATTCTGGCTTTTTCAGGCACTTCATCGGCCAGATATTCATAAGAGACATAACTAATGTTTTGATTGCATTCAACTTCGCGACTGGTTAGGATAAAAGGGTCACCAGGTTTAACAATAATTGAACCGTTGACAAATTGACCCAAACGAATTTTGGGACCCTGTAAGTCCTGTAAAATAGCCACTGGCTGATTTAATTCAAAAGCTGTTTGACGAATCAGCCGAATACTCTGTTGATGATAGTCATGATCACCGTGGGAAAAATTGAGGCGCAGGGTAGTTGCCCCTGCTAAAATTAATTGTCGTAAAATTTCTTTATTTTGAGTAGCTGGACCAATGGTTGCCACGATTTTTGTGCGACGGGATATTGAAGAGGATGTCATGGAGATGTAAATTTAACGAAGAAGCAATTATTAATCGGAAGTTCTTTCTCTAGGGTCTCATGAATGGTCACTCTAGGTCGGAAAATTTGTTATTTTCTTAGGGATCTATGTAATAGTAATTTTCGTTTCCATAGATTAAACATTAAAATTGTTTGACTTTTTCTCTTCTAGAAGAAACTTCCCACACCTCCCAATACTGCTCGGTTAAGCTCGAAACGCTCTAGTTAAGTGAGGCAGAGGAGGCGGAGGGGGCAGAGGAGGCAGAGGAGGAAGTCCCATTTTCCCCCTCTGCACCCCCTGCACCCCCTGCACCCCCTGCTCAAGAAAGCTTGTCTCAACAGACAATTTTTCGCGGGCCGAGCAGTATTGCCACACCTCCCACACCTCCCACACTCCCCACACTCCCCCCACTCCCCACACTCCCCACACTCACAAGGAAATAATGAATTTTAGATCAAGGGGTTGGCCAAAACCGAAAGGAACGGTAAGTTAATATTAATTTCAACTTTGAACTTGTAGACTGCATGAGAATCTTAGTTACGGGTGGTGCTGGTTTCATTGGGTCCCATCTCATTGACCGCTTAATGGCACAAGGACACGAAGTCCTCTGCTTAGATAACTTTTATACTGGCGACAAACGCAATATTGTCAAGTGGATCGGTAATCCTTATTTTGAGTTAGTCCGCCACGATATCACGGAACCCATCCGTTTAGAAGTGGATCAAATTTATCATTTAGCTTGTCCTGCTTCTCCTATTCATTATCAATATAATCCCGTTAAAACCATTAAGGTTAATGTGTTAGGGACTCTTTATATGTTGGGTTTAGCTAAACGGGTGAACGCACGTATCCTCTTAGCTTCTACCTCAGAAGTCTACGGTGATCCTGATGTTCATCCCCAACCGGAAGAATATCGGGGTAACGTCAGTTGTACGGGGCCACGTGCTTGTTACGATGAGGGAAAACGGGTGGCGGAAACCCTCGCTTTTGAATATCACCGAGAACATAAGACTGATATTCGAGTGGCACGTATTTTTAATACTTATGGGCCTAGAATGTTAGAAAATGATGGTCGAGTAGTGAGTAATTTCATTGTACAAGCTCTTAAAGGAACACCTTTAACTGTCTATGGAGATGGTTCTCAAACTCGTAGTTTCTGTTATGTTTCTGACTTAGTAGAAGGGTTAATGCGTCTGATGAATGGGGAACATATTGGCCCGATTAATTTAGGAAACCCTGGGGAATATACTATTTTAGAACTCGCTCAAATGATTCAAGGAATGATTAATCCTGATGCTGAGTTAGTTTATAAACCTTTACCCCAAGATGATCCTAAACAAAGACAACCTGATATTACTAAGGCAAAAACTTATTTAGGTTGGGAACCAACTATTCCCCTAAAGGATGGGTTAGAATTAGCCATTAAGGATTTTGCAGAACGAGTCTCAAAAGACAGTTAAACTCTATGACCGACAACTTAGTTTTTAGTTTAAAATACTTCTAACTCATACAGTTGTGTTATTGTATCATCCCAAGAATACCTTGTTTTAAAGAATATAAATTTAGAGGATAAAATTTATGCGCGTTTGTGTCATTGGAACTGGTTATGTTGGTTTAGTAACTGGGGTTTGTTTATCTCATATTGGCCATCACGTTATTTGTATCGATAATAACGAGGAAAAGGTTAAACTGATGAAGTCTGGTCAATCTCCTATTTATGAACCTGGCCTCTCAGAATTAATGCACGGTTGTATGGAAGCTGGCCGTTTGGAGTTTACTTCTGATTTGGCGGCCGGGGTTAATCACGGAGAAATTCTCTTTATTGCGGTGGGAACTCCTGCTTTACCTACTGGAGAAAGCGACACCCGTTACGTTGAAGCTGTAGCTAGAGGTATCGGCGAAAATTTAAACGGTGGTTACAAGGTCATTGTTAATAAATCTACGGTTCCTATCGGTTCCGGGGACTGGGTAAGAATGATTGTTATGGATGGCTTGGCCCAACGTGAAGATGCTCCTGCTAACGTGGAGTTCGATGTGGTTAGTAACCCAGAATTTTTACGGGAAGGTTCGGCTGTTTTTGATACCTTTAACCCCGATCGCATTGTTCTCGGTAGCAACAATGACAAGGCGATCGCGATGATGCAGCAACTTTATCAACCTTTGGTAGATCGCAAGTTCGGCGATGATCAAAGTTTACCCCCTGTTCCTGTGGTGGTAACGGACTTAAACTCGGCAGAAATGATTAAATACGCTGCCAATGCTTTCTTAGCTACTAAAATTAGTTTCATCAACGAAGTGGCTAATATCTGCGATCGCGTGGGTGCTGATGTTACTCAAGTTGCCTCTGGTATTGGTTTAGATTCTCGTATCGGTAACAAGTTCTTACAAGCTGGTATTGGTTGGGGTGGATCTTGTTTCCCCAAAGATGTTTTAGCTTTGATTCATACTGCTACAGATTACAATTACGAGACAGAATTACTCAATGCTGCGGTTAATGTTAACAAGCGTCAACGATTAATTGCTGTTGAAAAGTTACAACAAGAATTAAAAATCCTTAAAGGAAAAACTATCGGTTTATTAGGTTTAACTTTTAAACCAGATACTGATGATATGAGAGATGCACCTGCTTTAATCATCATCGAACAGTTAAACCGTTTAGGGGCAAAAATTAAGGCTTATGACCCCATTGTTTCTCAGTCTGGTTTAAGTCACGGGTTATCTAATGTCATTATTGAAACCGATGCGGAAATGTTGGCTGATAGCTGCGATGCTTTGGTTTTAGTAACAGATTGGAAGGAATTTTTAAGCCTCAATTACGGTAAAATGGCTCAAGTAATGGCTAATCCTGTGATTATTGATGGCCGTAATTTCTTGGATCGTTCTAAGTTAGAAATGGCTGGTTTCCATTATGTAGGAATTGGACGTTAATTAGTTTTTTTCAAAATTTAATGAGTGAGTAGGATATTTTTATTGTTAAGATATTCTACTCATTTTTTTGTTTTTAATTACTATAGTTTACTCGGATTTATTTATGTTGATTATCTTCCCAAAACTTAGTATTTAATAATTTATCTACGTTACTGGAAAAAGGACAATCATCAGGAAAATCAGAATCATATTCAATTCGCATATTTTCCACTGCTTCCTCATAACATTTATCA
This sequence comes from Crocosphaera sp., assembly GCA_051439625.1. GTDB lineage: Bacteria > Cyanobacteriota > Cyanobacteriia > Cyanobacteriales > Microcystaceae > Crocosphaera. The sequence continues at coordinate 7,614 of JBFRWO010000434.1, forward strand.
TAAATAGCAACCAAAAAATTTCGTAAACTAGGAGAATCTTCTAGAATATCTTTTAACTTAGACTGAGTTCTTTTTAAAGTGACTTCCCAACCTCGATAACAGTCATTTAGAGGAACATAATACCGTTTTAAAGCGTGTTCAAATAAAGTAATTAAACGGCTTTTCAATTCCCTTTTGTCTCGTCTTCCCAAAGATTCTACCTCCTCAATTAAATTTTCTAAATCTATCTGTGACAAATCTCCAGATTTTAGTTGCTTAACCGTTTCTTCTATCCATAAAGCAAAATCTTGCTCATAAAGTTGTTTGACTTTTACTAACGTCATTATTTTAATCTCCCATTAACAGTTAACAATTGATTCATTATTAATTTTACAACAATTTATGACTTTGTATAACACTAGACATTATGGTTAGGAGGTTATGGAGATTCCTCGTACCTCGGAATGACAGCTAAAGAAATGAATTGATTAACCAAAGTAATTAATGAAGATTCTAGGTTTGCTATAGCTTTAACGATAGCTTTATAGATGTAGGTTGGGTTAAGGAACGAAACCCAACAAAACTAAGTTTTAGTACATTAATATGGTGGGTTACGACAGATTAGATATTCCTGTGATAACCTTTGACTTCTGACTTCTGTGCGATAGCGCCGGAACGTAGTGAGGAACTTCTGACTTCATTCAACCCACTGCAAACCCTGTATATTCTCTAACTAAAGGTTCATGAAATGCTAAAACAATATCTTCTTTGGGAACACCTAACTCTACTAATTTATCAGCTATTCCGATCTCAGTACCATCATATTGAACCCAAATTTTGCTATTTTTAATATCTAAATGCAAAACACAACCATAAACAGATTGACGATTTTTCCAACCTGTATAAACAACTTGATAATGATCTCTTTCCGTATCAAAAATTAGTTCTGTTTCAACGTCATCATCCGATGGACTTCCTTGAGCATATTCAGTTAATAACTGTTGAATATAGAGGCGATATTGTGCTATTTTTTCCATTGTAAAATTACCTCCTTTGTTGGATCATAAATGACTAAACTGAGTTGAAAACGATCAATTATCATTTCCACAAAAGGCAAATCAAAGAATGTCTCATAAACCCCTTGTGGGATAGCTAAATAGAGAAAACGCTTAGGTTGTTTTTTTTCTAAAGCAACTCGATAATTGAGGAATTGACCTAACGCTGTATGAAACTCGGAAATATTTGAAGTTCCGACAAAACTTTTAATTTCTACTGCTATTTTTTCTCCTTCTTTTTCGGCGGCAATTAGTCTTTCTGCACCAAGATCAATTTGCATATCTACCCGACCTACCCGAATCCTTAAAGGGTCATCTGTAATCAGCCAACCCTCCGCTTCTAATCCTTTTCTTACTGCATCATGAAAAATATCTCTAGCAGACATCAATCTTGGAATAAACAAGCATTATAGTTGTTAATCATAGCACATAACATACTGTCGACAGGAGATTACCGCATATAATCAATATTTTGTCAAGGTCACTGTTACAATTCAGCTTTAATTTAGTACATTAGCTCAAATTTCTAGGCAAAAATTGAGTATTTATGAACTGTTTTAAAGCGATCACAGAACAAGCAACAACGACACAATGGGAATACTTAGCCTTTTTGTAATTGTAGACAAACTGGCTACAGATTGTCATTCTTGATAATCATACCACAACCCAGTAAACTCGTCCACTATTGAAAATTATTCTCATACATAAAGTTATGTAAAGAGATGTAACTGATTGGTATTTTGTTGCTTCTGATGACAGTTATATAAGTTTAACTTAACGAGAAGGAGTCAAACTTCTTTGGAAACTCAACAACCGTAACCATAAACCAGGATATTGCTTTTGTAACTTGTCAGGAAGTTGTTTTAATAGTTGGGGAAACCAAGAAGCAAAAAGTAAATTTTTCAAGCTATCACCAGTAAACTCAAAATAAGACCCTAACCAACGAATTAAGTCTTTATTTCCGGCCATTTCCCATATCCAAAGCAATAAAGCAGGATTTTTTCTGGCAGCTTTTAAAGCGAGTCGAGTAAACATTAACCAGGTTGTCCTATCTTTGATGAAAGTATCAGCGACTTCTGGGGGAGAGTCAGCTAATAAACCAAAAAAGGTGTTTAACATGGAATTAATACGTTGTGGGGGTAAGGTTTTTCCTGTAGGAACCATCATTCCTTTAGAAAACAACCAAGTTACCGCTACATTACTCTGATAAGCCCGAATTTTGTTTAAATCTGCTGCTTTGAGTAAATCGTGTTTTAAACAAAAGTCTAATAAATAGGTTAATTTGTCTAAATTACGTACTAAAGAACCAAAACCAGTGAAAATTAAGGGAGATTGTAAAGATGCTGCATCTCCAATCGCTACCAGTCGATCAAAAGCGATTTTGCGATCGCCTTTCCCCACACTAAAATGGCCGGGAATGTAACCAAAAGTTGGCTTTTTCCAGGTCAATTTTTCTGGATCACAACGACGATATTCTGGCAAAATATTGAAGAAATCTTCATACATTTCCAATAAAGATCCAGGGTTATCTGGATGTACTTGATGGTAATGAAAGAGATAGAAAGTTAATTCATCTCCTTCTCCTGGAAACAACTCCCAAATTAATTGTCTACCACGAGAAATATCCCCATGAGAGTTTAAAACATCTCCATATTGACTATCCCAAACTTCAGTATCCATCCCTTCAATAACTGCACCAACTGTAGGACAAACGCTATTAAATGTTTGCTTACCATTCAGTTGCCAAGCAATAGGAGAAGCAGTTCCCATAGCATCTACTAATAAGCGTCCGCGAACTTCTTTTGTTTGATTTTTTTCTAAATCAACTAAACTAACTGTTACTGCTTCCGTAGCAATATCAGCTTTAATAAATTCGGTTCTTTCCCAAATGTCTCCCCCTGCTTCTTGCAATTTTTCACCACATAATTTAAGTAATTTAGTGGTATCAATAGCAATATTTAAGACCGTTGGTGTATGTAAAATATCAGCTTTTAAATAAGAAGGATTATTGCCATCAAAAAACTTATTAAAACCATCCACATATTCCGTAGCAATAATCGATTCAAATTCAGCCGATGTAAATAAACCCAAGTTAATTAAACTTTGAAATTCCGACCGAGAAATATTCCACTCACGGTTCATGCGTCCAAACACCAACCGTTCCACCAGTAGCACCCGATAACCTAATCGAGCCATTACCGCAGCGTGAATGACCCCTAAAGCACCGCCAACATAAATTAGGTCGTATTTGGTCTGAGAAGATTGAGACGGCTGCTCTTGTTCAAAAATCACTTGTTTCGGTTGTTGAGGATTTTTAACACTTTCTCGCCACCGTTTTTCCCACCAATAAACCCGTTGTAAATCTGTGTCTCCTTGGGGCATTTTACGAAAAAAATGCACGGTTTTTGGATAATAAGCTTCTAAAGCGTCAAAAATTGAAGCAGCAGAACTATCTAATTCAGGTAACTGAGGATATTCTTGAGGAAATGCCCTTCTAATCTCTTGTTCTAAGTGACGACAAACCTTTGTTTCTGAAGGAAAAGGTTTATTTCCCCAACGAAAAATTTTCAGGTAAGTGGTTCGTTGTACTGACCAAACAAAGATGGATAATTCAGTCTCTCCTGGTGTCGAGGGAGAAACCCCAGAAATAACTTGTAAACGAACCCCATTTGCTGTAGGATTTTTTTTGCCCGTTGGAGGAGTCCAATGGGCTTGTAACCAGTGACAGACATCATCAGTGTTGGGGTTGGGAATTTCTAAATAAGTGATTTCCTTCATTACGATATGTTAAGAAAAGCAAAAATAAGCCAAAGTACAGATTCCATTTGCTTGAAAGTAAGCTAAACTTTCCGTTACTGTATTCTGAGAGAACCTTTAAAAAAGTTTACAAGTTGTGACCGATTTAGACAATTGACGATAGCCTTATGAATTATCCCATTCCAGCGAGTCCAGAAGAAATATTTGCCCTGCGTAGTAGACCAGTTGACGAAGAAATGATCGCCCTTGCTATTACTGGAGTGGTTAATCTTGCCCGTTCTCAGGGACAATCATTAGATGAGTTAACGGCCGAAGTTTTAGAAGATGATCCTTTACTCGATAGGGTTCAACGTCGTTGGTTAAGTGATTTAATTCGCCAAGTATGGCAAGCTTTCCCTTAAAATAATTTGAGTTGACCAGATATTTACAACTTGGGGTAATTCAACAATAATTCTATGATTCATCAACCACCAGCCGGCGCAAGAGACTTACTTCCCCTAGAAGTTGCTCAGAAAGCTTGGATTAATGATACTCTCCAGCAAGTGTTTGGACAATGGGGTTATCAACGTATTGTTACATCCACCATCGAAAGATTAGATACCCTCAAAGCTGGAGGTGCGATCGAAGATGAGACGGTAATTCAACTTCATAATAACAGTGCAGGACAGTTAGGGTTAAGGCCAGAATTAACTGCTTCGGTTGCTCGCGCTGCGGTAACACGGATGACAGAGAATAGTTACCCTCAAAGACTGTGTTATCGTGCCAATGTCTTTCGTAACCCTCCCAGTAGTCATCACGGTCGACAATCAGAATTTTATCAAGCTGGAGTAGAATTATTATTTTCCGGGGGAACTTTAGCCGATGCAGAAATTCTGCTTTTAGTGGCTGATTGTTTACAAAAATTGCAAATTCCTAACTGGTATTTAATTTTAGGAGATGCAGGACTAACGAGATCATTATTATCACCATTTCCCGAAGCGTTACGGCAGGAAGTACGTCATTGTTTATCTAGATTAGATTATATTAAACTTGAAGGTTTAGACTATCCTAATGAGGAACTAAAACAACGAGCAAAACTACTATTTAATTTACGAGGTAAACCCGAAGAAGTTTTATCAAAAGTATTAGATTTAAGTTTAGATGAGACGGGAAAAAATTGTCTCAATAATTTAAAATCTTTGATAGAGTTAGTTAATAATAGTGCTTCTCAACCTTTACCTTTGACCTTAGATTTAAGTTTAATTCAAACCTTTGATTATTATACAGGTATTACTTTTAAAGTTATCGAACAAACTAATAATCAATTACAAACTTTAGGACAAGGAGGACGTTACGATCAATTATTAGCAGTCTATCATCCTCAACAAAAATCAGCACCAGGAATCGGTTTTTCCCTCAATGTAGGGTCTTTACACCGTTGTTTATTATCAACAGATATTTTACCACAAAAGCCTAATTTAATCGACTATTTAGTAGTAGCAAAAAATACAGAATCTCAAATAGAAGCTTTAAAATATGCTAAAAAATTAAGAGAAGATGATCGAACAGTACGAGTTACTATTGAGATAGGAAAAAGAAGCGATGAAGAAATTAAAAAGTATGCTCAAGAAAATGGAATTAAAACAATTGTCTGGATAGAAAAAGGACAAGAACCTATTATTAACTAAGTTTGAATCTAGCAACAATTTCATTAAGAATATAAGGTAATTGAATTAAATGGGAGTAATCTTAAGTTTAGTTGGTTTGATGCTTAAAAAAGTTAACTTTTTCTGAAGTTTAGTATGAGATTGGGAGATTAAAAGTTAAGATAATTACACCGAAACCTTTTTAAAGTTATTTGTTACAATATTTGGAGAGGTGTATGGATTTTACGTATCTAAAATATATCAAAAATGTTACGTCTTGGGATGGGAAATGGGCCTATAAGTATGGGAATAATTCTGATTTTACGTTAACTAAAAATTCTTACTTTCGCTTAAACTTTCATGCAATTAAAGACAAGAAAAATCAACCGATAGTAATTATAGAGACAGTACAATTATTAGTATTATGAAAACTATCTATAAAATCAAATGAAGATATTGAAGAATATTTTTCTGATGTAGATGAAGGATTATTACCATTGAATAATATTGACTTATAATAGTGTCCCACATCTACTTACTAGACATTAATATTCTCTAAAATTTTGGTTAAATATTCCAGAATAAAAATCTGGTCAAAAATTTTATTTAACCTTGAGCAACATCATTAACTGTCTCTTTAAGAACATTAGGAGATGGAGCAAAATGTTCTAAAGTTAATTGTTCAGGATAAGTAGAAAACTCTGGCAATACTTCTTGAATAAACGCTTCTGCTGCCTTAGAGCGATAACGATTAGGATTAATAATAACCGATAAAGTTCTTTTTACCTTAACCTCTTCCAGGGAAGCAACATAAATTTCTCCCATTTTTACCTCTTTTTCAATAGCAGTAATAGAGACAAATGCAGCACCTAAACCAGCTTGTACAGCATTTTTAATCGCTTCAATGGAATTTAATTCCATTTCAATACTTAAGCGTTTTGTATCAATATTACACCGAGTTAAAACCTTATCAATTACCTTACGAATAGTTGATTGAGCATCCAAACTAATAAAATTAAGACGATATAAATCCTCTTTTTGTACTTTTTCCTCTTGAGCCAAAGGATGATCAATTGGTAAAATTAAAGCCAGTTCATCCTCAGCATAGGGAATAATTTTTAAAGTATCTTGTAACTCCCCAGGAACTTCTCCCCCAATAATAGCCAGATCAACCTGTCCATTGGCAACTCCCCAAGAAGTGCGTCGGGTAGAATGAACCTGTAACTGTACCGCTACATCCGGGTATTTTTGGCGGAATAAACCAATCATACGGGGTAACAAATAGGTTCCTGTAGTTTGAGACGCACCGACAATTAAGGTTCCCCCCTGAAGATTTTGTAAATCTTCGATCGCCCGACAGGTTTCTTGACAAAGGGTAATAATTTTTTCCCCGTAGGATAATAATAAATGACCCGCTTCCGTTAACTGTGCTTTACGTCCACCGCGATCGAATAAAGGTACATTTAACTGTTTTTCTAAATTTTGAACTTGCAGACTAACAGCAGGTTGAGACACATATAATGTATCTGCGGCCCGTTTAAAACTTCCCTCAGTAGCGATCGCTTTGAGGATGCGCAATTGGTCTAAAGTGAAAGGAATATCTGACATAAGTTTGTCATTAGGGATTTTATTGGTTATCGTTCATTAGTTACCACTGATCCGTTTTTTAGTTATGGTTTACTGCTTTACGATAACTCTTACTTATCATGACAGTAACACAACAGGGGTATCAATTTGCAAATTACGATAAATTCTTTTCTTTAAGGGGATTTTCTGCTGCCAATAAAGCTTCTGCTTTGTCAATAGAAAGGGGACGAGAAAATAAATAACCTTGGCCATATTCACAACTGAGAGACTCTAAAATGCTCATTTGGCCTTTTGTTTCAATACCTTCAGCAATGACATCCAGATCCAAATTATGACCCAAAGAAATAATAGTCCGCACAATTGAAATGTATTTCTGACTGTTTTCTCCCTCTTCCATACGTCCAACAAAAGATTTATCGACTTTGAGGGTATCCACAGGAAAACGATGTAAATAATTCAAAGAGGAGTAACCTGTACCAAAATCGTCAATACTTAACCTTAAACCCAACTCTTTTAAACGATTAAGCATATAAATTGCCTCTTCCACATTATTCATCATCATACTTTCGGTGATCTCTAATTTTAAGCGATCGCCTTCAACCCCTGCTGCATGGAGAATGCGTTTAATTTGTTTGACCAGGTTGGGTTCAGAAAATTGACGACCGGATAAATTAACACTCATAATTAGAGCTGGATAACGAGGAAAGCGTTCCTGCCAATCGCGAACTTGACGACACGCTTCTGTCAAGATCCATTCTCCCAAAGGAACAATTAATCCGGTTTCCTCGGCCACTGGAATAAAATCCCCTGGAGAGACAAACCCTCGAGTTTGAGAATTCCAACGTACCAACGCCTCAAAACCAGCAATTTTTCCCGTTTTTAAAGAAAATATTGGTTGATAATACAACTGAAATTCTTGTTGTTCTAATCCCACCCGTAAATCCTTTTCTAAATGCCAACGTTGTACCGCTTGGGTATCCATCCCAGGTTCAAAGATTTGGGGACGACTGGAATTAATTTCTTTGCCCTTGTGCATGGAAATATCAGCGTAACGCAGTAATTCGGGGCCATGAAAATTGCTACCTGTCTTTTCAAAAGAGATACCTATGGTTACAGTGGGATAAATTTCTTGTCCTTGCCAAAGTAGGGGTTGACTTAACACCTGTTGTAATTTTTCGGCAAAGCGGACTACTTCTTGCTTATCCGTGACTGGTTTTAACCAGATGGCAAACTCATCTCCTCCAACCCGTCCTAAATGATTGTCAGAATTAAGCTGTTCTTGAAGACGTTGGGAGGTGGCAATTAGTAAATAATCTCCTGCTTGATGGCCTAAACCATCGTTAATGGTTTTAAAGCGATTGAGATCAATGAATAAAACCGCTACTAACTCCGATGAATCTGAATTGTTTTTCTGATTAAGTTGTTGTAATTTTTTCTCTAAGTTCCTTCTATTGGCTAATCCTGTCAGGGGATCATGATAGGATTGATACACGGTTTTATAGGCTAAAACATAGGTTCCCGAGATCAAAAAACTTAGTAAAGGGGGGACAAAAGGAATCCAAGCGGACTGGGTAAATAGAAAGAAACAGAAAAACCATAATCCGGCCACCAAAATAATTACATTACCCCCTAATATCCAGAGACGTTGCGATCGCCAGACCGCCACCCCTCCCAATATAGACCATAATCCAATCCACATCCATTCTACGGACTCGGACCAAAACCAAAAAGGTTTTTCTGCTTGTAAAATTGTTCCTAAAACTTGACTGATAATTTGTCCATGAATTTCTACCCCTGACATTTCAAAGTTTGTGGTTGCTGTGGCACTATAAGGGGTGGGAAAGATATCTTTTTCAGTGGGAGTTGTTACCCCGATTAAAACTATTTTATCTTCTACTAAATCTCGAGTGAAATTACCATTAAGAACATCGGTTAAAGAAATAATTTTAGCGATTTTTTGGGAACGATAGTTAATTAATATTTGCCAACCGAATGCTTCTGATTCTGGTAACATATAGCCACCAGAATTTTGTTGCAAACGAGGTATTTTTTGAGAATTTATTTCCAGGGCATCAGGGGTTACTTGAAAATCTGTATCTTGTTCTTTTTGAAAATATTTTAAGATGGTTTGTAAGGCAAAAGAATATTTTTTCAGTTTTCCCGAAGGAGATTCAACATACAAAAAACTGCGACGCACCACATTATCATGATCGATAGGTAAATCACTAAAACCTACTCTATCTTTAGGGAGGTTATCTGGAGGAGGAACGCCAGCTCTATCTTTTGAAGGTAGTTCTTCAACAACAATAATATTATCTTTTGAGAGAGCTTTTTTTAACTTTTCAGTCCCAGGATAACGAGGAATATCTCTATATATATCAAGGCCAATTACTCTAGGATTATAATCTTGTAATTTATTTAAAACTTGAGCTATTACTCCATCAGACAAAGGCCATTGTTGTTGTTGTTTAATATCATCTTCATCCACACCAATAATTAACAAACGGGGGTCGGCATTTTGAGAAGAATTAAGTCTTACTTTATGATCATAAGCAACTAACTCAAGAAATTGTAAATTACCGTTTTGTCTAAGGGAAATAATTCCTCCAGTCACCACTAGACTAGAAAGAATAATAGAAGGTAAAGACAATAACCAAAGTTTTTGCCATTTTCTAGAAGAATTATTACTAGAATTAACAGGAATATTCTTAGTTTTTTGAGAATATGAATCGTTATTATGACTAACGAGAAAAGAACGAATTACTTGATGTAAATTAGTTAACACTATAGTTTTGATAAATAACTAAACAAAAAAATCAGACAGGGTTGCTTAGTAATACTTTCCTGTTCTTATGAGATAATAAGCTTAATAGGAAAAGTTGGTGTGATCATGATCACAAATAGGATAAAAAAGTGGACGGAGAACAAGATCCGAGAGTAGAATAGGTTAGGAGTACGAGTATGTTGAGTCTATTGTCTTGATTATTGCTTCTAGTTTTAGACCCTCAATATTTAATCCCAATTACTTCAGAAAATTAAAATCATTATAGTGATTGACAACAACATTGAAACCATGTTTAACCAGAAACCGATTAAACTCACAACAGGAGTAATAACTTTATCCTCCCTAATTCTACTGTCTTTTTCCAGTATAGGGGTGGCTCAAACCGAAATCAGGGGGAGTAATAACAATGAACGCGAAGAGTCCATCGCTGATAGTGTCCCCGATCGCCGTAGGGGTGGGGCGAATCGCAGCACCACAATTGCGGCAAATAGTGAAGAAGAGGATAATGATAATCAAGAAATCCTTCAAGCCCCCGAAAGAAGGAAACCAGCAGCCAGTCGCAACAATAATCGGTGTAACTTTAATCCTCAAGAGTTAACTGCCTTGATTCCCCACAATAATATACCGGCAAAAACCACAGCTAGCTCCCCCACTTTATACTTTTCTGTACCGGCGATTACAGCCAACATAGAAATTGAATTTGTTCTACGGGATCATCGAGATAAATTAGTCCAAAAACAAACTTTTTCAGGTAAAGGACAAGCCGGAATTATGGGCTTACAATTGCCCCCAGTTTCTCCTATCTCTTCCACCAATGGCAATAGTAGCTACCATTGGTATTTATCGGTTATTTGTAATCCTAGCGATCGAGCTTATGATGTTGTTGTCGAAGGATTACTACAACCCGTTACCCTCGAAACTAACCTTCAACAAAAACTGGTAACAGCTACCCTTGAAGAAAAAATTAAACTCTATCAAACTCACGATCTCTGGCACGAAGAGTTAGATACTTTAGCGAAAATGAAGCGATCGCAGCCCCAAAATTCTCGCATATCTAAACAAATCGGACAGTTATTACAATCGGTTGAACTAGACCCCAGCATCGGCGAACAACCCTTATTAGGGACACAACGCCTAAATTTAAACCGTTAGCCACGATAAAACAAAGATGTGACAAAAAATTGCGGTAAAACCAACATTCTACGCCAACGCCAAGGTTCTTGATAGAGTCGGTATAGCCATTCTAGATTATTGTTTCGTAACCAACCCGGGGCGCGGCTTTTTGTTCCCGACCAAATATCGAAACTACCTCCAACCCCCACCCAGATGGCCTGGGGACACAAATTTCTGTTTTCACGAATCCATATTTCTTGGCGAGGAACCCCTAAACCCACCAAAATTAAGCGAGGTTGTTGCGCTTTGAGGGTATTTTTCCAGGTTTCTTGTTCTTCCGATGACAAATAACCATGAGCAGTAATAATATTAACTTTAGGTAGTTTAGCGCGCCATTGGGTAGCGGCCGCCTCTGTGACCCCAGGTTTACCACCATAAAAAGCAATTACATTACTTTGACCATTGCTGGCTAAAGCTTCAATTAAAGACTGGGCCAGTTCGATACCTGGACAACGTTGCTGTTGTTGTCCCCTCATCTTTAAATAGATAACCACACCGGCTCCATCAGGGATAACTAAATCTGCTTCTTGAATAATTTGAGCCACCAGAGGGTCTTTTTTGGCTAACATGGCCATTTCGGCGTTAATAGTGACGACATGAACCCCTTGATCTTTTGGGCGAGGTTCTAGTAAGCAATGGGTATAGTTATCGGATAAATGAACCGGTAAACCGAGAACGGGAAAGGTTTTAGGCATGACTTTTTTGTGGGGGAGAGGGGGGAGTGTGGGAAGTGTGGGGAGAGGGGGGAGTGTGGGAAGTGTGAGGAGAATTAGGCAATACATAATGTTTTCTCTTCCTATCCTTCACCTTCTTCCCTATCTCTATCTCAACAGATAATTTCCAAAACTTACCTAGTATTGAGTGGAAAGTATATTACCTTCTCACTACTGCCTCCTGCTTCCTGTCTGCTGCCTCCTGACTGCTGCCTCCTTTATCCTTAAAACGGGGAAACTTAGGGAAAATAATCAGAGCAATTAACCCTAACCAAGCTAAGCTACTAATCCAGTTAGCCCAGGCTAAACCATGAAAGGTTGTCCGAATAGTATAAGTTCCTGGTTCGAGGTATAACCCGGTTAAATTATAGTCGTGATGATGAACGGCAAAAGGTCTCTCAGAAGGTTGTCCATCCACCCAAACTTTCAACATATCGGGATAATACAACACTGGTAACTGGACAATATTAGCGTCTTCTGGAACAGTAATTTCACAAACCGTACTTACTCCTTGTTGCTGACATTTCTCCTCGGTTTCGGTGACGGGAATGAGGGTATTTTTGGGTAACATCCCGTCAAAGAACAGTTGTTTGACGCGAATATTTAAAGGTTGTCCGTCACGGGTTGCTCCTTTGACCACGAATTTTAGGCCAAAATCCTTCTTAGAGTCTGGAAGGGGTGGAAAGGGAACCTCACCTTTCAATTCACGGGAAACCAGGGGAAATGAACCCACAACCCTACCATCAATTTGCACTTCTAAGGTAGCGGTATCGGCAATATTTTCTAAGGGAACTTCTCCCTCGATGAAAAGGACTGGTTTTTCTTCTTTTTCCCATGCCGGATAATATAATTCCGCTTCTAGGATTAAGGGATGATTGACAAAGGTATTCCAAGTGCTGTACCCAGGAATCCAGTCAGGATGTAAAAGGGGTAATGGTGCTTTACCGTAGAGGGTTCTGATAGGGGTACGATAAAGATAGTCTAATGCCCCAGAATAGCGGAATAATGGTTCTTGTTTTAATTTATCAACTGTTAAGTCTCCTTTAGGTGCCGGAAGCCAAGGACTACTGGCTAAGACAATAACTAGGATACCAATAATTAAATGACGGCGATCGAGTCTTCGGCGAAAGATTAACACCGTTGCGTAGGCGGTTAATAAGGCTCCAGCCCACATTACATGGGTGAGGAAACGGAAGGTAAACTGAGTTACCCACAGTTTACGGGGTAAAATATTCCAAATGTTAATCGGACTCCAGGTTAAAAATAAGGCAACTCCAAATACCCACAGTAAACCTAACATATAGGGACGAGTTTTCTGTAATTTGGGGGGTAAAGAGGGAGAAAAATAATGATAGTACATAGCTACGCCCCAACCTGCCAGTAAAATCCATCCTACCGCAGGATGTAAGCCATAAGTGGTGGCTAAACCGCTTGGTGAGGGTTCAGCGGGTAGGGAGGTGGGAGATAGTAAGTTAGCAAGGGGTGTATAAGTGTTAGTACCAAAAGGGTTGATAACGTTGATTTGTTTACGAATGGAAAGATAAGGAGAAATAAAGACAACTGGTGCTAAGAAATAAAAGCCCAGTAACCACCCTAAACCATAGCCTTGAAGAGGAGGTAATAAACGGGCAAAAGTAAAGTCTTTTTTTCTGGTTTGAATAACAACAATTAAGGCTAAAAGACCTATGAATAAGCTTCCGTAAACAAAGGTAATAATATGAGTTACTGCTAAACAAAACCAACTAATGGCACTGAGTATTAGATAACGTTTTTTTCCGGTTAGGTAAGATTGAATAACATAATATAAGGCCATTGGGAAAATTCCTTGGGCAATGGCTTCGGTAAAGGCTCCTCTTGCATGAATATTATTCAAAAAATAAGGAGCAGACATATAGGCAATTCCGCCCAAAATTGCAGCAATACGAGATTGTGTCAGTTTAAAACCTAAGCGATAAATATAAAATGCACCGAGAGTTAAAGCTAGTATTATTACTAATTTATAGGCTTCGTAGGGATTATTTGGTGTGACTAATTTATAAAAAAGACCTCCGATAAAATATGGAAGTTGACTATAAAATTGAAACCCTGGATAACGCCAGCCATTGTCTTCAAGAGGAGCAACTCTTAAAGGAAATTGTCCCTCTATAATGGCGGTTCTTGCTTGGGCAATATAACCAACATGGGACGGGGTGTCATTAATAGAAAAAATGATGTTTGATGAGGCCATTGGTGCCATTAATGACAAGGAAACAACGCCATACAAGACTAGGATTCCTAGTGCAATACGATGCTTATATAGCCATTGATGGATAGATTTTATAATGTCTTTTGGAGTCATATAGTTTAAAAGAATTAACTTACTTTATAAATAAAAATAATGTCGTTACGGGAATAAATGGGTTGATTATTGATTAGAAATTTCCAATTTTCAGCAGCAATAGGATTGGTTTCTTTTTGGACATAAATTTGTTGTTTTACGGTACTGTCAATGAGAAGATACTGATGAGGAAGTTGAGTGATAGTTTCTGTTTCTGGATTAAATCTAGATTGAGCATAATAGGATTCGATATTTATGGGATACTCTTCTATTTTACTGAGTAAATCAAGATACTGGACAAAACTAATGTTGACACCAAAAAGTTGATAGGTAATGACATTGTCGTTATCCTTTGGTAATAAGTTATTGGTTAGCAAATATTCTACTACTGGTTCGGTTTCTTGTCCCCAGTTAATCGTTGAATCATCGGCTAATTTCCATTTTTCTTGGTTCCAAATTGGGTTGACATAACTCAAAGATTGAGGAATTCCTATTATTCCTAAGTATACGTAAATTGTTAACCCCCCTAATAAGACGTATTTTTGCCATTTATGTTTCAATAGGACTGTTAAACTCGCAATTAATAGGTAAACAAATAAGAGAATAGGATAAAAATATCGATAACCAATAATGAAGCGACTATCTTTTGTCAACCAAAAATAAATCAGAGGATAAGCACTAGCTAAAATTATTAAAGGTAGGTTTTTTTTATTAACATAATCTTTAAGGTTTATCTTCTGAAAAATTAGTTGGTAAATTAAAACTAATATCAAAAATAATGCGATAATAAACAGTGCTGGATTTTCTTTAAACCAAAAAATTTTAGCTAAGTATTCTAAAGAAGTGATAGGAACAAATGCTCCGTTCCAAAAAGGCTCTCTAATACCTCCTGCTGTACTTAAATTCATTTTGATTCCGTCAACATAAACCCATATATTGTTAATAATAGATTGTCCATTCAAATTTCTAAAAGCCCAGCTATACATTAATAATATCAAAAAAAATTGTATAATTGAACTCAGAAATGCCAGAGATAAAAGATAAATCAATCTGCTAGTTTTATTTTGTTTAAATAGGATAATGCCTACCAAAATATAAGTAAATATAGTAATAGGAATCAGAATTAAATTACTAAATTTTGCACTAATACCAATAAATAGACAGAGGGTAAAAATAAAAAAATGGATTTCTAAAAATTTCTCATTTTCTTTTATTAATGTCTGATAAATAATCATCAGAGTAAGGATAGATAATAACGCATATACACTGACACTAACATCAAAAGCTATCAGAAAGTTATGACTATAAAAAATTGGTGCAAAAACATATAAAATAGCAAATATGACAGAAATTTTCTCAGGTATTTTCTTAAAAATAAAAGTATACAGATAGAGCCATACAAAAATAAAACTATTAAAAAATAAATGGGGTAGCCGTAGAGTAAATAAGAGTTGATGAAAATTACTATACTTATCCATCAAGAGATTATATCCCAAATTAAAAGCAGCTAAACGAGCCTCAATACTCTCTTCACCACTAATAATATTAATGCTAGGAACTTCTAGATTATAGTCAGAATAAAATATATTAAGAATGAGAGAATTAATTAACTTAAAAAAAAGAGGATGTTCTTGATTTAATCCTAACCCTTGGGTGTAAGCATAAGCAGCACCAATATAAGCAGATTCATCTGAAGTAATAGAAGTTTCAGTTATTAGGTAAAAACCAATTATATAATAAATAATTATTAACAATATAAATAATAATTGTCGAGGAAATTGTTTAATAGTAAAATACTTCAACGCCATAAAATCCTCATCACCAAAAATTACTGCATCTAGAATGTTAGAGATTACTTATATCATAAGTTGATCCATTTGTCAAAAAAACTAACACAAGCAGACTGCTGATACAGGGTAGGAGTGGGTGTTCCTGTAAGTTACTCAAATCAATAGACGATATAAGGAACCTAGAACATAGAAATAAGAGTCATATATTTGAGACCTTGGCTGAACCTGTCCAAATAGGCAACCATTAGAAACTATGGCAATTAAGGATTATCTAATTAATAAACTACGTAGAATCTTAGGAATTATTGATATTTTAGCTGCACTTGATCAAGTTTTAAAAGATCAGAGGCGGGAGTTAATTAAAGAACTTCTCAATAAAATTAAACCGGGAAGTATTGTGGAATGTTGTATAAATGGTGTGGAACTTTTAGCACCTATTGAACCTTTACAAGTTTATCAGCATTGTGTTTTTCCAACTGCTGAAGAAAAACTTAATTTCTCGGTTGAAAATCATTGCGCACAGTGGTTAAGTTCTCGTATTAACTATGGAGATACAATCCTAGATATTGGTGCTGCTTTTGGGGTGATTAGTTTTCCTTTAGCTAAAGCAGTAGGGAAGAAAGGTCATATTTATGCTTTTGAACCTGCTAAAAATACCCAAGATGTTTTACAAAAAATCTTAAACTTAAATCACTTTTCTAACATTACTTTAGTACCTCAAGCTATTTCAGATAAATCTGGAGTAGCCGAATTTATTGAATATAGTAAAGATAATGACTCATCTTGGGCTTCAGATACTTCTACTTTAGCCTCAGATGATAATATTAAAGATCATAAGAATTTTATGACTTATGAAGTATCTGTGATTACTTTAGATGAATATGTCGAGGAAAATTCTTTAGAACCATCAGCGATAAAAATGGATATTGAAGGCTTTGAATTTTATGCCTTACAAGGAGGGAAACAAACCTTGAAAAAATATTTACCTTATCTGTGTATTGATATTCATGCTGATGTTAAAACAGGAAAATCTTCCCTAGTAGAAATTGAACCTTTTTTAGAATCTCTTGGTTATAGCTTGACTATGGAAGAACACACCCTTTATGCTATTCCTACCCATAAACAATAAAGGAAATAATAGCCATGATTAATTTATTGAAATTAAGACTTCGTAGAAGTTTAGGCTTAACCGAGATACAAGAAAGAGTTGAACATTTAGCTAGACAAAATCAAGAATTACGGGATCATAATCAAGTTCTTGACGCTAAGTTTAAAGACACTTTAGATTATAATCATCGAATTTTTAATGAAATTAATCAATTAGCTGAAGAATTACTCGATCAGCAAAAAAAACAGTTTTTACGAGAAATTATTCAACAAAGTAAATCTGGTACTATTTTAAGTTGTTCGATTAATTCTTGTGATATATTGTCCCCTGTTGAACTTTTAAAATTGTATGCTCATTGTATTGATCCGCAACCCAATAAAAAGCTCAATTTTCTAATCGAAACCCATTGTGTCAACTGGTTATCTTCCCGTCTCAATTTAGGGGATACTTTTTTAGATGTGGGAGCTTCTTTTGGAACAATTAGTTTACCTTTAGCTAAAATTGTAGGAGAAAACGGTCATATTTATGCCTTTGAACCCGCTCAAAAAAACCAAAAATTTCTGAAACAAATTTTAGATATTAATCAGATTCAGAATATTTCTGTCATTCCATCTGCTATTTCCGATAAATCGGGAACCGCCCAGTTTTTAGAATATACAGATACTAACCCTTTATCTTGGGCTTCTGATACTTCAACGTTAAATGCACCCACCATTAAGCCTAATTTTCAACATTCATCTTATGATGTTCAAGTTACCACTATTGATGAATTTGTCAACACTTATAATCTGCAACCAGCAGCGATTAAAATTGATATTGAAGGGTTTGAATTTTATGCCTTACAAGGTGCTAAACAAACCTTAGAGAATGATTTACCTTATCTATGTATTGATATTCACAACGATATTAAAACTGGAAAATCTGCCTTACTTAACGTTAAACCCTTCTTGCAATCTCTTGGCTATACTTTAACAATGGAAGAACATACGCTTTATGGTATTCCTCCTGAAAAATCATGACAAAATACAATGGGGAAAAATACAAATAAGTGGTTTAATAATTGAAGACATATTTAATTCACTAGGAGCGAAAATTAACCTTGGATACTATCTGTCGTGTTTGCGATTCAACTAATTTACAATTAGCGATTGATTTAGGACATCAACCCTGGTGTAATAACTTCTTAAAACCGGAAGAAGTGGGTAAAGAACCTTTTTATCCCTTGCGGGTTTTATACTGTCATGATTGTGGAACCGTGCAATTAGATTATACGGTGAAAAAAGAGATCATGTTTGGAGATCATACCTATCTTTCTGGGGTAACAAAATC
>JBFRWO010000435.1:0-11522 GCA_051439625.1 Crocosphaera sp.
AATTCTGTCACAGGGTAAGTAGATAATAATGAATATTGTATCTGTAAAGTTGCGATGGGGATGTTTCTTTCAGTAAACCTTTTAATTATTTGTTTGATTCGTTGCGGACCATAATTCGATAAACCAACCCCTTTAACTAAACCCTGTTCATACAAGTCCCCTAACCCATCTAATAAAGGCCATTCTTGCCAAGGAAAATAATTAGCCGTTGGCCAGTGCATTTGCACTAAATCAATATTCCTGCCTAACCGTTGCGCCGAAGCCTTTCCTGCTTTTACCATAGATTGACGAGTCCATCGCCAAGGATAAGCAGCTAATTTAGTGGCCAGACAAATTTTATCTTGATTGGGTCCTTGATAAGCTTGGTTAAATTGTCCTAATAAGGTTTCGCTGCGTCCCTGGAGTTTTCCCGTACCGTAAGAGTCTCCCGTATCAAATAAGGTAATACCACGACTCACAGCTAAGTTAAAAACTTGCTGCAACCCCTCATCCATCTTTTGATCATAACCCCACAATAAACGATTTCCCCACGCCCACGTACCACATCCCATAGGAGACAAGGAAAGGGAAGAATTAACATCAATGAACGTTTCTGGATGGTTATCTAGGTTTTGGGAGGGTTGTGTTGTCATTATTAGCAATTCACTATTAATTATTGACATAAATCACATTCTTTAGATAACACGCTCACAGTGTCCATAGCAAGAATAAGTCATAATTATTAACGAATCTGACATAAAAACAAATGGAGTAGCTACGATGATAAACTTATCTGAGCGAGAAATGAGACAGAAATTTTTACAGTGTAATTATTCTATTTTATCTAGTTGTTTCTGGCATTTTCGCCAACAAAAAGGCGAGGGT
The DNA here is from genome assembly GCA_051439625.1 of Crocosphaera sp. Classification (GTDB taxonomy): domain Bacteria; phylum Cyanobacteriota; class Cyanobacteriia; order Cyanobacteriales; family Microcystaceae; genus Crocosphaera. The sequence goes on from JBFRWO010000435.1 coordinate 865, forward strand.
TTATTACTGGTTATTGTTGACGAATACGAAGATACCCTTAAACTCGAATACGAAACCGACTTATCTGACTTATTTTCTGAGAGAACATTAAATAAAAAGATTTATCCTAAAATTAATACCTATAATTACAATCAAGAATTATTAGTCGGGTTTCAACTTAAGTCAGAACGAGAAATTAACGCTGATAACTGTATTTTGCATTCAGTAGGTTCCAGCAATTTTCCTGTTAAAATGGCTGCTGAAGTCGCTAACATCTTAGTCCAAAATCTTCAAGCTGAAAAAGAATTATGTGCAGCTTAAATTAGATTTATAATAGATAATCAATAATCTAAATTTATCTCTCCCTAAAAGAGGAAAGTCTTGAAACAAATAAAATTTGTATCTTTCTTCTTTAAAGGAGAGGCTTTTGGTGGAATCAATGAATTGTCATTTCATTTATCATTTAACATTTATCATTTATCATTCGTTTGGAAGTAGGCTTGAAACCTCTCCCAAACTTCTTTCTCCCTAAAGGGAGAGGCTTGAAACTAAAATGTTCAATGTTCAATGTTCAATGTTCAATGTTTGGTCAATTAACGAGGAGGGTTAGACGCTTCTATCAGAAAATGTTCTCCATCTTTTTCATATACGAGAACTCGCTCACCTCTAGCTAATGAACTACTGGGATGATGAAATTTTAGTTTAGTTTTATCTGATAATTCTACAAAAATAATACTCCCATAAGCACCAGAAACCACCCCTGTAATTGTACCAACTTCATAGGCAGACTGTCTCGCTATATTTTCAGAATTAGAATTTGTTTGTGGAGAATTATGTTTAATGGGTTCTGCTGGAGTTATTTTCGCAACAGAAACTAAGGCAAAAATTGAAATTATGCCAAATAAAAATCTGTTCATTTAATTTTGTCCTCTATGAGCAAATAAACGAGGTTGTTGCAAAATATGACAACCTCTATTATGAGTATTTTTTCCTTTCCTTCAATTTAAAAGTTATCATCAATCTAAGCTATAAAAAGAAAATAAAATTTGTCCTTCTTTAACACCAGTAGGGGCTTAATAATATTAAGCCCCTAGAAAATTATTAATGATTAATTTATTTTTATCCTATCTTCAACGGTTCTCGCAGTAAACGAATATATAGATGTTTGAAGGTAGAACGAATCACCCGAGGTAGTCCAAAATCAATGGGGGTTTTGTGTTTAGGTAACTGCCAATCATTAACTTCTAATTCACTGGGATGGCAGAGGGGAAATTCTATGTCTGCAATATTGCTGGTTAACCCTAAGCGTTGTTGAGCAACGTAGGTGGGAATAGATGAAGGAGATACCTTTAAGAGTTCTATCATGGCGCAATCCAAGGCAAAAACGTCCGCAGAAGCCCCTAAAATGCCTAATTCTCTCGGTTCTCCATTACTCGGACCGTTCCCCTCATGACCGATAATACCATCGATAATGGTTAAATTTGGAGCGATTGCTTTAGCTGTCTCCACCAACATTTCACCAAAACGGTTGGCATCTTTTCCAGCTTCCATGTGCCACCAAGCTTTCATTTTACCAGGGACACAACCAAACAAGTTTTTAACTCCCAAGGTTAAGGTTAACTGAACATGAGATTTAACTTTAGGCAGGTTAATAACAACATCCGCATCCATCGCTTCTTTCGATAGGCGCAAATGGTTAAAATTATCGCTATCGTGGCTGTAACGTTTGCCTTGAAATTCTACCACTTCTAAGCCTAATTCTTCTATTATCTCCCCGTAACCGTTGGCTAAGGCAACCCCACGGGCCGAACCAAAAGCGGGACTATCCCCTAAAAAGGGTGTTCCTCCTGCTTCTTTGACCAACTGTGCAACACAATAGACCATTTCTCGACGGGTTACACATTCTTTGGTGGGACGACTTCCGGTTAATAAATTGGGTTTTAATAACACTTTTTGACCGGGTTTAACAAAGGATTTAATTCCTCCTAATGGTTCTAAAAGTTGTTCTAAAGATGCTTTTAGTAAAGGGCGATGGTAGGAATGGGCTGATAATAAACTGACGCTAGACATAATGATGGTTATTAAATGATTAAAAACAGAGATTTTGAAGACTTAGTATTTAAAAAGCGGATGAATATAAACACTTCAATATTTTATTCTTCTAACTTATTTCGGAAACTTTTCAACTTTTCTTCTACAGATTCATGGGTATATTCATCATCAGGATGAGGGGGTTGTCCTGGAGATTGAAAATAGGGGCGTTCATCATACATTTTTCCCCATTGAAAGTCTACTTGTCTCACCAATTCATAGAGTAATTCAGAATTGTCTAAAATTTTATCTAACATCTGTTTTAAGGCTTGTAAAGGACTGTCTAAATTTTTACTAACCCCTGCTTCGTCTGTGCTAATCCAGGTTTGTAAAACTGCTTGTAATGCCCCCGATGAATCTTGTAAATTGATGGCAATAAAGGTATTAATTTCTGTAGTAGCTTGTACTAATTTAGGGACGGGAGATTCACCTTTTAAAAAGTCCCCTCCCTCTCTACCAATGGCTTCAGCTAAAGAAAATTTACGCCCTGCTAAAATTTCTCGTTGAATCGCCTCATTTTTCGCTTTTTTTTGTTTATCTTCCATATTAGTGACCATTAATAACTTTGCCTCTTTCACAATAACAAGCTTTAGATATTAATGCGCTACAAAGGTTAAGTTTCGTTGAACTCTGCTTTAATTCCCTTAAACCATAGCCTATGATTGACCTTTAGGGGACAAATTGTTTTGATAGCAGCGCAAGGAGACTGAATTTAAATGCCACAACAAGATTGGTTGATTCAAGATGAGGGTCAATGTTTATCATTTCCTTCCCCTCGGCAGTGGGACTTATTAACTACAACTACACCCTATCGACTACATCGCTTTTTGACTGAGTTAGACGATGTTATGAACGAAGCAGAAATCAGCCAACAACCAGAAACGGAGTACCTTCCTATTCTACGTCGTTTGACACGCAAGTTAGTGCTTAATGTTTACTGGATAAGTCAAAATATTCCTACACCTTCCTCCGAAACAGGAACAGGGTTTACTTTACTCTACGATGAATTAGGCTTCCCTTTTACAGTACAAACCGAAATTATGGCACCAGGAACCACGACAACCATTCATAATCATGGTACTTGGGGCGTGATTGCTACTTTGCAAGGACAACAAAAAAATACTTTTTGGAAGCTTTCTCCGACAAGGAAATATCCCCAAAATATTGAAAAGGTTGGTGAGCAAGTCTTTCAAACTGGGGACATTATTGGTTTCACAACGGATGCAATTCATTCCGTTGAAGCGATAGGTGATGAACCGACTGTGACTTTGAATATATATGGGGAAACAAATGCTTTAAAACGCTTTAAGTTTGACCCGGAAACTCACAAAGCCTATCACTTTTAGCTTAAGTCTTGTGAGCTTTTTCTAGTATTCGCGAAGCAATGGGACTTAACCTAACGAGTGTATTCCTCAGTGGTTAGGTTGTTTAGTCTATCAATGATTAGGGGAATGGATATGATACTAAGCTTTAAAACCCAAGGGGCGCAAATTAGCGTTAACAGGGCAGAGAGTAGGGCAACACATCCCATAGATACCTTGACGACATCTTCTTGTAAGTTCATACTCAGAAAAGCTGACACTGATGCAATTACTAAAGTGATTAAAGAAATAATAAGCATTGTTATGTTACAACCTAATTTGGATCGGCAGTTGGAGCGTTCCTTCGGCTATATACTTACAGCCTACTTCCGTCTCTTCACTGTGTTCATTTATTTCAATGTAGAGATGAACGATAAAGCTATTTGCATTCCTTAATACTACACAATTTTTAACATCAGTGTCAACTACTAAACAAAATTTTTAAGATTTACCTTAAAATCCCATCTGGGGCTTGGTAATCTCAAAAGATGGTAAACTGTCTCTATCTCTATAGTGTGGAGTTTGTCTACTTGGCAAACCCTGCATCCATAAGGCCATAATTAACAAAGCGACTGTCATCAAGACTTCCCAAAATAAGACAGGATGAGATGGAGTCGATGCTTTATTAGGAGAAGATGAATTAATAGTTTTCCAGCAATCTTCTTGATGACTCGCTGTTTGAGGAGTCAAAGAAGAAATTTTTTCTTTGGCTAGAGAAGTTTTATTGACAGTTATAATTCGTGATTTTTGTTTTTTTTCATCTTTTTTATGGTCTTGAAGAGGTTTTTCCCGCTTTTCAGACTTATAAACAAGCGACTGCTTCAAATTAGGTATATTTTGTCCGTGATTCATCGGGTTTTTTCCTAGTCAACTGCAAATTGGGACAGCAACACCCATACGTTCACGGCTTACGACAGGAGTATATGCTATCTTCGAGAGACATCAGCAATCATCTTAAACTTCTCACATCCACTACAGATAACTACTAATGTCTGTAATGTTTATTGTTCTTTCAACCCCTGTCTTTAAGGACGGGATTTTATTAAGATACTTAATATATAGTATATCTAGTATGCCTCATATTTCCAAATTCACAACCAAATTCACAACCTAAGTTTAAGACCTTAAGCAAAATTATTAAGACTAAAGATAACCATGTTCTGCTAAAAAAGTCAAGTTAACTTCATCTAAGGATTGCTCAGATTTGAAGTGTTTTCCTAGCAATTTTGCTACATATTTGCCTAAAATATCTCCTTCAATATTAACTAAGTCCCCGTTTTTGAGATAACAAAGATTTGTTTGACTATAGCTATGGGGAATAACGGCAACTTTAAACCAAGTTCCCTCAACATCGCATTCGGCCACTGTCAAACTAATACCATTAACGGCCACGCTACCTTTAGGGATTAAATAGGGTTGAATAAAGTTCTCCCATTGTTGCCATCGCGACGAGGGGGCAGTAAAGGTGATTTCCCAAGCTTTGTCAGTGGAGATCGCCTCTTGTAAACATCCTAACCCATCCACATGGCCGGTGACAAAATGACCCCCCAATTTACTGCCAACTCGCAAAGATGGTTCTAAGTTAACATAACTAGCATTGGCGATTTTTTGGCTGAGGGTCGTTCTTTGTAGGGTTTCTGGGGAAGCAGTAGCTACAAACCCATCGTTGACTATTTCTTCTACGGTTAAACAAACCCCATCAACCGCTACGCTGTCCCCAATGGCCAAATCTGATAAAATGGGGGAGGAATGTCCATCGGGAATCGAAAGGGTAAAGCGATCAGATTCGAGGGGACGGATAATACCAAGACCTTGAACTAAACCAGTAAACATTAACTAAGCTTTCCTTAATAACATCTCCCCTTTGTTGTAGACAGACATCTTAATCTATTTTTTGGGGCATACTGTGAGTATAGCCTATTATTTAATTAAACCTGATTCATACAGGATCAAGTTATTAATATTAAAATGGTCAGTGTTTACCATCCCAATAATTGTTTTTTAAACAGAGATTCTAGAGGATAAGTCAATGATTGAAATGAAAGTGGCAGGAATAGCTTTAGATGCAGTTAGTCGTAGTCCCATTGTTTTGTTAAAAGATGGTTCTGAACGTCGTGCTTTACCTATTTATATTGGACAAGATCAAGCTAAGTCTATTATTGGGGCGATCGAAAATCAAAAACCGCCTCGACCTTTGACCCATGATTTAATTGCTAATTTATTTGAAGCTTGGGGAATGTCTTTGGAGAAAATTATTATTCATTCTCTACAGGATAATACGTTTTATGCTATACTTTGCATGAAACAGGGCAAAACAACCAAGGAAATTGATTGTCGTCCTAGTGATGCTATTGCTATTGCTTTACGTACTAATAGTTCTATCTGGGTTATGGAAGAAGTTATTGCTGATGCGTCTATTCCTGTTGATAGGGAAGCTGATGAAGAAGAACGTCAGGCTTTTCGAGATTTTGTGGAAAAGTTAAGTCCTGAAGAGTTGATTAAACGGGCAAGACTTGAAAAAAATGATGAACAATAATAATTGGGAATGTAGAATTTAGTATGAGTGACAATGCGATATCGGCGTTTTGGTAAAACGGATTTGAATTTGTCTATTTTTTCTCTGGGAACCATGCGCTGTTTAGCATCAGAGACTGTTTTTAATGAGACTTTAGAAAGGGCTATTTCTTTGGGGATAAATCATCTGGAAACAGCCAGAGGATATGGCAAAAGTGAACGTTTTTTGGGTTGTTTTTTACAAGAACAAAGATTAATTTCTCGAGACAAAGTTTATATTACAACTAAGTTAACTCCAACCCCTGATGCTGAGAAAATGGGTCAGTGGATTGATGAATCTTTGCAAAGGTTACAATTAGATTATATTGACTGTGTTGCTATTCATGGCCTAAATACTTGGGAACATCTGCAATGGATAACAAAACCGAATGGCTGTTTTTTGCCCCTACAACGGGCGTTAGATGAAGGTAAGATTCTCCACCTCGGTTTTTCCACTCACGGTAGCTTAGAGGTCATTCTAGCAGCGATAGAGACGAATTTATTTGAGTTTGTTAACCTGCATTATTACTATTTTTTTCAACGCAATGCCCCTGCGATCGCTTTAGCGTCTGAAAAGGACATGGGAATTTTTATTATTTCTCCTGGGGATAAGGGGGGTTTACTGTACACGCCTTCTACTTTACTTGAGGAGTTATGTGCGCCTTTTTCACCCTTGGCTTTAACCTATCGCTTTTTACTGAGCGATGACCGTATTACAACGTTAAGCACAGGAGCATCCAATCCTAAGGAGTTCTACTCAACTTTATCACTATTTGAGCAAAATAACAAGTTAAGCGCCGAAGAAAGTCAGAAATTAAAGCAACTAGATGAGCATTTAAACAGGGTTTTAAATACGGATAAATGTAGTCAATGTTATCAATGTTTACCTTGTCCTGAGTCTATTAATATTCCTGAAATTTTGCGCCTAAGAAATTTAACAATTGCTTATGATTTGAAAAACTATGGGCAATATCGTTATGGAATGTTAGAAAATGCTGGACATTGGTTTCCTGGTAACAAGGGAAATCGTTGTACAGACTGTGGTGAATGTTTACCTCGTTGTCCTCAAAATTTAGAGATACCCAAGTTGTTAAAAGATGCTCATAGTAGATTAAAGGGGACTTCTCGAAGACGCTTATGGGAATAATATATTAAACTACAGAGAATGGTCAACATAAGCTATTTAAGACTTTCTCATGTCATCGTCAAGGGATCACTCTAACTCCATCTTTATTCAAATAACTCGACAAAATGCTATCTCTGAAATATTAGAAGGATGGCAATATTGGCTAGACTTAGGCTTAATTTCTGAGGAAGGTGTACCAGCTAGACTGGTGGGGGGAAATGATTCGTTTCACGTTAATTTTAAAACTACCCTAAACATAACAAATATAATTCAACAATTACGACTTTTAGAAGAGGTTGATTCTTTTAATGATGGAGCAAAGATTACTTTTAGTGTTAAGATTTCTGCCTCTGATCCCTTCCTTTTACAAGGTTTAGATCGTTGGGTACAATTAGGTTTATTAACGGATAAGCAGATTAAAGATATTGCTCGAAAAGATTTGAGTTTTCCTGTTGTTATTATTCCTCGTAAAACTGAGACTTTGAATCCTGTTAATACTTCCTCGAATTCATCTTTACCTATCCCGAAATCTCAGACCTCAAAAAGTTCTAAGAAACGTCAAAAAGCTACAAATTCTCCTCCTCATTCTCAAGTAATTAACAGTTCTAAGAAACGTCAAAAAGCTACAAATTCTCCTCCTCATTCTCAGGGGGATAGGGTTCGTAAAAAAACTCGAAAAACACCCAGAATCACACAAATAGTTCAATCTTTAATGGCAGAGTTAAGTGTTATTTGGTTACTGTTATTAGGGGTGTTTATGGTGGTAATTTCTTCGGGGGTAATAGCAGCTAGTTGGTGGGAAAGGTTCCCTGCAATTTTACAATATGGAATCCTTTGGTCATATACTTTAGGGTTTGGCTTTGCTAGTTGGTGGACGGGAAAAAAAGCTAATTTACAATTAACAACTCAAGGGTTACTTATTGTCACTTTATTATTAGTTCCTATTAATTTCTTGGCAATGGATACTTTTCGCCTTTGGGATCGTGATTTGGGATTAGTGGGAATATTAGTGGGAAGTTTATCTTTGACTCGCTTAACTATTAGTTTTTTTAAGGAGAATAATCGGTCTTCTAGTAATTCTTTGCCTTTATTGAATCATTTAGGGTTAACTTATTTACACTGGGGATGGACATTCCCAGTAATTCCTTTATTGGCAACGTATATTGGGGTTATTGGGACAACAATTATTACTTTGATTTCTCCTAAAAATAGTTCTAAAAATAATCATAAACTTTTGCCATTTAGTTTAAGTGAAGGAATTATTATTTATGCGTTAATTATTCTGTTGGTTAGGGCGATTTTTATTGCTCAAATTAATCTTTTTCAACTAAGTTTAGCCATAGGTATATGTGGTTGGTTAATGGGTTGGCGATCGCCTCCACAAACTGGTTGGAAATTGATAGGAAGTGGTTTATTAACTCTGGGGTGGTTATTATCGATTTTTGTGATTCCTAGTCACGCGATCGCTATTAGTTTATTGGCGATTATTTGGTTAGGAAGAAGGTTAAAATATTCTGGGTCAAGACGAGATTTTTTTATTATTTTTCTGATCGGATTACAAATTCATTGGTTATTGCTTCGGGTTGCTATTTTTAAACCGATATGGAGTAATATTATTGATTTTACTAACACCAGTAATCATCATTTTGTGTTGAGTAGTATTATTCTTTTTCCCTACTTATTTATTGTTGTATTAGTGCGACATTTTTTGCTCAAAAAACTCAAAATAAAACTATATAATTTTAGTGGTGAATTGCTTTTCTTATTTGGATTTATTTTAACAGCTATTAGCTTCATTAATCCTCTAGTTAGAACTGTTAACTTAACATTATCAACTTTAACATTAGCTTACGAAACAAGACATAAACTAAAAAATAATCGACCTTTTTTGCTCAAACCTTTAGCTTTAATAACTCATATTAGTTTACTGTTAAGTTTAACTTCTGGAATTAATTATTTTTTCCCTGAACTTTCTATTAATATTTGGTCGTTAATTTTCTTGGGGTTAATGCTTATTGAACTTTTAGTATCTTTAATTACCTTTCCAGAACAATCTTTACTGCAATTATTTAACAATAATTCTTGGAATATTGGACTATCCCTAGCTACATTATCCTATGTTATACTTTGGTTTTACTTTCCATTGAATTCTGTTTTTTGGGGTTTAAGTTGGTTGATTGTTCCCTCATTGTTAACAGCGATCGCTACTTGGTATTTACCTCGGAAAAAACAAGCAAGTGAATTAAGTGTTATTGCTATTTGTCTGCTGCAAGCACTAACAATTTATTTTCCAGAAACCCAACTAATAGGATTAGTAACTGGAACAGTTTTAATGATCATAAATACTCAATATTTACGACATTTATACTCAGTTATTATAACTGTTGGGCTAGGGTTAACAGCCATTTTCTCCTATCTATATTTTTTGGGTTTATCTCACTCTCTTTTGTTACTTTCAGGAGTAATAATAACTCTTCTTTTGTGGTTTATTCGTCATATTTTGCATGATAATACATCAGATTTAACATTTACTTATGCTCAAATTTTTGATGGTTATGCCTATATTTTGTCCACGATAATTTTAACTAGATTAATTGATGTTTCTTTGGTTTATACTTCAACAACTAATACTTTAATTTCTTCTATTATTTTGATGGGAAGTGTTGCTTATCGTAGTTGGCAACCTTTGATAAGAAACAATAGGATACCGTTATTATATAGTATAGTAATCTTAGCTGTTGTGCCTATTCCTGCTTTATCATTGCCATTATGGGGATGGATAGAATTAGGAATTGCTACTATTTTGATGGTTGTACAAACACGGGTTTTTAAACAAGTTGATGTAGCATTTATTAGCATTGGTTTTATCCTAGAATTCATAGTCGTTGTTTTAGAAGATAATGGTTTAAAGTATGCAGAACAATTTTGGATATATTGGTCATTATTAGCAGCAGTTATTACTATCTTATTTTGGATTATTTATCATGCTCTTAATTATTTTCAAGTCCATAGTATTGATTATTACAAAAAAGCATTGAATTTATGGGCAATCAGTTTATGTACGGTTACAGTTGGGACTATTACTGTTGGTAGATTGACAAGTGATTATCTGTTGAATAACGATTTAATTTTGCTGATTACTATTAATTTATTGATGATAGGTGCAGCTTACCGTAGTTGGCAAAAACCACAACAAAATAGCTTATTATGGTTTAGTATTGTTATTACTTTAATTCTACAACTTTCTAATCCTAATATTTTAATACCTAAAAATATAACCCCAATAATTGGGACTATATTACTGTTTATTAATAGTTATTTCTTGCCTCATTTTTCAACAGCATTTATAACAATGGGGATGGCTATATTTTCTCATTCTCTTATTGTTTTAACAGTTACACAAATTCTTGAATTACCGACTATTCCTATCTGGATACTAACCGAGAGTTTAAACTTAATTATTCTCTGGTTAATCTGGACTTATTTAAAGCAAAAGACTCAAGTATTAGCTACTATTTATGCTAAAGTAGTTGATACCTGGGGACTCA
>JBFRWO010000436.1:0-4908 GCA_051439625.1 Crocosphaera sp.
AAACTTTGTTGAATAATGCCGATGGCTTATCGGTAAATGCCTGTGGACAAGAAGGAGCCGTCTCCCTTGGTTGAAGCAGGAATTGAACGGCAGACCTGTCTAGGTTTGCGTAGGTTTCATGAAGCAGGACTGACTAGGCTAATCTAGGCACGCTTGGGGTGAATACCACACTGGAGACACAACTGGGCATCTGACTTCCAGGTACTTCCCTAGCCTGGACTATCTTTAACCCTAATTGCTTAGGGGCTTGTACAAAGGACATCTTAGCTGTGTTGTGGTCAGGGACTAATACAAGTTGGCTGGTTCTTGGGATTATATCCATTTTAAAACCAGCACTTTGTCAAGCCGTCCTTTCGCTTGCCCAAGGGACGGGGTTTAAAACCAATTTTTTTCTATGAGTAATTTTCAGATTATTCGTACCTATAATGCTCCTTCCCCTGTCGGTCCTTATAATCAGGCCATCGCAGCAAGCGGACAGTTGTTATTTGTGGCTGGGCAGATTCCTTTGCACCCCGAAACAGGGGAAGTGGTTGGGGAAGATGATATTATTGAACAAACCCAACAAGTTATGGCAAATATCGAGGCTATTTTGGAAGCAGCAGGAGCAAACTGGCAAAATGTGGTTAAAACCACTGTATTTTTGAGCAACTTAGCCAATTTTACCCCCATGAATCAAGTTTATGCCCAATATTTTAACCCAGAAACTGCACCAGCACGAGCTTGTGTAGAAGTTTCTCGTCTGCCTAAAGATGTGTTAGTGGAAATTGAGTGTATTGCTGTCATTTCCTAGACCCCAACTTGAACAAAATTCAGTTAGGGCCAGCAAAAATAAGCAATTTTTGTTAAATCAAATCGAATTGATGACAAATAACCCCACAGACTGCGGCAAAAACTGTGATTCCTAAGGCTAGTAAAGGATTTTGTCCTTGGTTGACCGCAAACGAGGTGACAATACCAGCACCTAAACCAGCAGTAAGAGCAGCACTCACAAAGTCTTTGTCTGTATTTTTCTTATACATATACTTTTCATAATTTTGATGTTGCTCAAACGTAACACTCTATGAGAGCTAAATGTCAAGAAGTGTAGTAAATTGCAATCAAGCTTTAAATTTAGCCATATTTCTTAACAATAGCCAAGAGTACCCCAATAAAGATACATTAGAGAAAGGAAAGCTGATCAAGTTTTACGGAAAATATGTCCAATACGTATACGGTTGAAATTCGTCACCAAGGAAAGACTAACACCATTGAAGTTGCCGAAGATCAAAAGGTGTTAGATGTGGCTCAAGAAGCAGGTCTAGATTTACCCATCTCCTGTGGGGCCGGGGTTTGTACAACCTGTGCAGGAAAGCTCTTAGAAGGAGAAGTTGAACAAGGTGAAGGGATGGGTTTAAGTCCTGAGTTACAAGGGGAAGGTTATGCTTTATTATGCGTTTCCTATCCTCGTTCTAACCTTATAGTTGAAACTGAAAAAGAAGAAGAGGTTTATAGCAGACAGTTTGGGCAACCGGACTCGAACTAACTCTGATGTTAACAAAGAAGGGGTTTTATTTGATTAAACCCCTTCTTTTTATTTTTTGTCAGAAATTTTAAGATAGATGTTGAGTCCGTTAAATTAGTTACATATTGAACTACCCCAAGTGCGCGAACTTGGGGATTCTTGACACGATAAAAAATCGTCTTGGAGCGTCCAAAAGCTCCTCTAATACCTCCCTCTTTTCAAAGAGATTGGCTTTACTTTTACGTCCAATGTTAGCAGAACCATTAATATCTGAGTTGACTAATTTTTTATTTCTGGTCCGATACAAACCTCTCTTTCCTAACTTTTAGAAGATTAGGGTATTCTGGCGACATCAGGATAAAACCCCGTCCTAATAGACGTGATGTGCTAGAATGGCACTATACGGGAGGGCATCCCGAAATTCACGCCTTGGGAGACATGAATAATTAAGACCAGTGATGGCAAGTTCAGCCCAGGAAGCTTCTCGCCTAACAGCAGAAGTATGTCACTGCAAGCGCCTACGCTTCAGTGGCGGTTTTTTGTTGCTAATCTGTAATATTGCCCTATCAATCTCTAAAAAAAATCAGTACAATGAAAGAGAGAAATTTTATTATCAGAACTATCATTTTATGGAATCTAGTAGCTCGTCAGGGAAGGTCACTGAACCTCCTGCCCATAGGTGGACTCACGTTATGGGAATAGCGATCGCGATAGTAACGCTTATAGTGCCAATATTAGTCATTGCCTATTACTCTTCAAGTCAGGCTAACTCTTCTCCTGCGAATCGTGTCTATCTAGATAATCCCAAAGAATGATGTAAACTACAAATCAGTTGTGAAACAGGAATAACTATCTTTGAAAACTCGACTAGCTATTTTAGGGGTTGGACGTTGGGGAACCCACTTAGTGCGCAATTTTTTAGCCCATCCTCAAGCAGAAGTGGTGGCAATCGCTGATCCTTTTTCTGATAATTTAGAGGCTATTCAAAACAAGTTTTCTCTTGATCCCCAATCGATTTTATTAACATCAAATTGGAAATTTGTCAAGCAAGAAGTTGACTTAGATGCTGTGGTGATTGTTACCCCGGCCTCGACTCATTATGATTTAATTAAGGATGCTTTACAATTAGGTCATCATGTCTTAGCAGAAAAACCTTTGACTCTTGATCCTGGAGAATGTTTAGAACTAACTCGTCTAGCGCAACAGCAACAGCGACAGTTAATGATAGATCATACCTATTTATTTAATTCGGTTGTTAATCAGGGTAAAGTTACCGTAGAAGAAGGAAAGTTAGGAAAATTACGCTATGGTTATGCCAGTCGTACCCATTTAGGACCGATTCGCCAAGATGTAGACGCACTTTGGGACCTTGCTATTCACGATATTAGCATTTTTAACCACTGGTTAGGTGAATATCCTGATCGAGTACAAGCACAAGGACAGGTTTGGTTACAAGGCGATCGCCGCACTAATTTGTCTCCTGATGGTTTAGGGGACATGGTTTGGGTAACTTTATATTATCCTAGCGGATTTCAAGCAACTATTCATCTCTGTTGGTGTAATCCTGATAAACAGCGTCGTTTGTGTGTAGTAGGCAGTGAAGGGACGTTAATTTTTGATGAGATGTTATCAGATGAACCCCTGGTTTTGCAACAGGGTTATGTGCAACCGGAGGGAGAAAAATTTATCCCTCAAGGACAACACAAACAGGTGATTCCTGTGGAAAAAGCGGAACCCCTAAAAGAAGTTTGCGATCGCTTTTTAGACGCTGTTAAAACGAATACACCTTGTGAGTTTTCTTCGGGAATAGTTGCCACAAAATTAGTACAAATTTTAACTTCTTTAAGTGATTCGCTGAAAGAAAATGGGGCAATTATTTCTGTTCCTGATTTATAATTTTATCTCAAAGATTAATCAAGGAATTATGGTAAAAGTAAAATTTGCGTACAATGTAAAGGTTTTTTGAGAGTCTTTAAAAATGAGTAATAATCAAAATGATAATTATGCTAATCTCCCTGACGAACTATTAGAGGACATTCTAGAAGATGCTCCAAAAATAGCAGACAAAATCAAGCCACTTTTTAATGAATTACAACAAAAAAAACGGTTCTCCAGTACATACTATGCTAAACTGTCAGCTAAATGCCAAAATAATAAAGCTCTATTTTTGAAGTTACTGAAGTTTTTAAAACCAAAACCGCAACGTTCCATGACTCTAAATACTCTTTGAGAGTTTTCGACACTAATATTTTAGCATAATAAGTCCTGTAGAACCAAAAAAATGGGTTATTCCCAGATTAGATAGGTTAAAACTAAAGCTAGAAAATTACTAACATAGACATTAAGCCAATTTTTATAACCTATTATAAAAATAACCAAAAGAAAAAAACGATCGCCTTTAATTAAGCGATCGTTTCTAAAATTGAATAAGTTTTTCTAGCGTCTACGTCTCACACTACGAGAACGGGAACGACTGCTACTACCAAACCCTGACCGTCTTTGAACGTTAGATCGGGACTTACCACTATTTTGTAAGCGACTGGAACCAAACCCAGAACCACTGGACTTACTCGCATTGGGAGACTGTCTCTTACTGGTTGTAGAACCAGATGCGGAACGCTTAAGGTTTCCACTGGTGCGTAAGGTTTGACGGTTTTTCACCGCTGGAGGAGGTGCATTATACTTACTCTGATAGCGTTGACTGGCCTGAGTATAAGTATTTCCGTAACCACCAAAACCAGTCATCACACCTCCAGGTTGGTACATAGGAGGAAAATAGTATTGTGGCCTGAATAATAAACTACCTAACGCTTGACCAGCTAATGCACCGGCAAACGGAGACCAAAAATTGGACTCTCGACGCACCACAACGGTCTGGGGTTGTCCTGTTTGGGGGTTAGGTTGAGTTTCGGTGACGGTGTGAACATATTCTATTTTAAAATCTTCGGTGAGGTGCATCACTGCTTGATCTTCCGTCACTTCTAGATAGGTAGTTTCCCCTTTTTCTATGTCTTCGGGGGTTAATCTGGCCATTTGTAGGTCTTGAGTCTTATAAAGGGGAGGTTTTCCTGTGGGAGTATTTAACAACATTAAAGTGTAGGTTCCGTCAGCATCATCGTATTCTGCTTGCTGTACGGGATAGCGTCCCTCATTCACTTGGTTGGGAGGAGTTACACTGGTTGTCCTGTTCTGGGGTGAAGAAGACTGAACGGAGGTGGGAGAACTACAAGCAACCGTCGTCCAACAAAGGGTTATGGATAAGAAAATAGCTAATAATTTACGCATTATAGGGGTATGAGTTCAGAAAAATTGAGTAATAATTGATCGTTGGTGAGTTGGTCGCCAAACTGTGCGGGAGAATAGTGAATTTGTATGGCTTCTAACCGTTCGCTATAGTGAAGGTTAAT
>JBFRWO010000437.1:0-2971 GCA_051439625.1 Crocosphaera sp.
ATAAGAGACAGCTACTGTAGCTATTTCACAACCCCGCAAGTAATCATAATCAAACCAGCCCAGAGAAAACTGTTTTTCCGAACCCTGCATCTCATTAAGCCATTCATCGCTAATAATTTTCAATTTATCTAACAGTTCATCGGTAATAGGCGGTTGCCGAAATTTAACTTGATACCCTAACTTATTAAAACGATTGAGTGCATTCCTCAGATTGCGTCCTGCTTTTCCCTGGGTAGTAAAAGTAGGTAGGATTTGCTGGAAAACTTTGAACCATTCAGCTAAATAAGGTTACAGCCATTCTGGCGCGACGAAAAAGTTAGGTTGAGGGGGCGCAAAAGCCCTAAAATTGGTAAAACCCTCTTGCACTTATCCGAACTAGAACAGATGTACCGCAAGTCTGACCAACCTGAGCTTACCCCATCCAAGTTTCAATTGCCTGTGGTTGTGGAATTGTCATCAGATAATCGGTGGGTAATCATGGCGGAATTGATTCCCTGGGCGGAATTTGAAGCAGAATATGCCGAAAAGTTCTCAGAAAAAATGGGTGCACCAGCCAAACCTTTTCGGATGGCATTGGGGGCATTAATTATTAAAGAAACACTTGGAATTTCCGACAGAGAAACAGTACAACAAATTAAAGAGAACCCTTACCTACAGTATTTTATAGGGTTATCAGAGTATAGCAATGATTCACCATTTGAAGCATCAATGATGGTTTATTTTCGAGAAAGAATCCAGATGAATTTTGTTAAAAAAATCAACCAAAAAATGGTGAAAGATTTTCAAGAAGAAACAGAAGAAATATCAACAGAAGAAAAAAAAAAGAAGAAAAGGAACTGGAGAAAGTAACAAATAAAGGAAAACTGATATTAGATGCTACTGCTGCGCCTGCTGATATAACTTACCCCAATGATTTAGCAATATTAAATCAAACTAGAAAGCAAAGTGAACTCATCCTAGATTCTCTGCATCAAAATCGCCAAAATAAGCTTGATAAAAAACCAAGAACTTACAGAAAAAAAGCGAGAAAGAATTTTTTAAAGGTAGCTAAAAAACGGCGCGTATCTCGAAAAGAAAGAAGAGATGCTATCTTGAAACAGCTACAATATATCAAAAGAAATTTGTCTCACATAGACAATTTAATTAATTCAGGAGCCGAGTTAAGCAGTCTGAGTCCAAGAAAATATAAAATGTTGTTGGTAATAGCAGAAGTTTATCGCCAGCAATTGTGGATGTATGAGAATGAATCGAACAGAATCGACGATAGAATTGTTAGTATAACTCAACCTCATATCCGTCCTATAGTCAGAGGAAAAGCAGGAAAACCTGTAGAGTTTGGGGCAAAACTTTCAGTAAGTTGTTTTGATAACTATGTATTTTTAGACCATTTAAGTTGGGATAACTTTAATGAATCAGGGGACTTACAAACACAAGTAGAAGCCTACAAAAACTATACCGGATATTATCCATCTTCTGTTCATGTTGATCGAATTTATCGAACTAGGGCAAATAGAGCTTGGTGCAAAGAAAGAGGGATTAGAATTAGTGGTCCACCATTAGGAAGACCACCTAAAAATGTTAGTAAACAAACTAAAAAACAAGCTCAAGATGATGAAAGATTTCGTAATGCTATTGAAGGTAAATTTGGTCAGGCAAAAAGGCGTTATGGTCTTAATTGTATCATGACTAAACTTTCCTCTACTTCAGAAAGTTCCATTGCAATTACTTTTTTAGTCATCAATCTTTCTACCCTGCTCAGGCAGGTTTACTGTCTTTTTATGTCTTTGTTTCTGAATCCATCTAAATTAGGCTTAAAAAATGATTCTTTTATTATAAAACTTGATACTAAAGTATGGTTTTTAAAAGAAAAACTTATTTTTTGAACAAGATAATTATTATGAATTTTAGAGGTTACTTTTTCAGCAACCCCTACTTAGGCATAATTATCGAGAAAAATTATAGTTATAAAACTTCTTTCACTACCATTTTAAAAGAAGCGGGAGGAGCTATAGTAATACCTCGACGTACTGGTGACATGGGACGTTTACCAATACTGTTTGTTTAACGACTAAGCAGCCGATGGAATGGGTGCAAAGGTGAGTGGTTGAAGTTGAGTTGTGCCAGTTCTATGTGAGCGTTTCTTACTCTTGAATTTGGAACGAGGCTTTTTAACCACTCGGGGATTAATCCTGCCTTGTCTGGGGGGAATCTCTTGCTCTAAAATCTCTTCAATTAACCAACTGACAAACAAAGGAAGGCTAGTAGTGTTGACCTGTTGAAACAGAGGAACAGCGCGACGCAGGACACGCAAACTGCCAGTAAATCCCAGCCGCCAAGGGGAAATCCCAGCCTCGGTGGAGGCTTTAAACATCAAACAGCGCACCGCCCAATGAGCTAAGAGCCAGCCGTAAATTTCTTGTACAACCAAGCGGGGTGTTTTAGAGCGAATAGGAGTTTTGCGACCATTGAGATGAGTTTTGAGTAAATCCGCGAGTATTTTCAATTTCCCAGCGCATATGATATTCTCTGGCTAACAATAGAGCGGGAAACAGCGCAATATCTACCAAATCTGTAATCAACCGATAAACTTGTTCCGTTCCGTTCTCCTCAATCACATACTCAATTACGCGGACGGGAATTCTGGTCGCGCCTTTTTTCTTAGATTTGCGGTCAGGAGCAATCCAAGACATATAGGAACCGTCAGCTAACTGTTGAACGACTTCAAACTTAACATTGGCAGGAATTCGCCCCAAAATATGGCATTTTTGGTCGATTTTAAAAGAATGAAGTCCCCTGTCCCAAGTTAGTAACATTCCCTCTCCTACTGAGCGCAGCAGCTTTCTCGCTTTAACTCTTTCACCGATTTTATAAGGACTGATGAGAGCATCAGTAATTAGGTGTGTTCCCAACTCCACTAACAAGACCAATCTGGCTTTGGGGAAGGCAGCATGAGTACCTTTTCTCGTACCTG
>JBFRWO010000438.1:0-15431 GCA_051439625.1 Crocosphaera sp.
GAAGGTTGGATCGTTGCTGCTTTATGGAAACGTAAAAAATGGTGTTGCATTCAAATTCGTAAAGCACCAGAAGATTAATTTTTAAGTAATGTTATGTCTTGGTTAAAACTACAGTCATTTATAAAACAAGAATGGAGATTATTCCGTGAATTGAGAACAGAAATAGAAGAAGAAAAAATTTCAGAAGATAAGTTATCTGAAATTCTCATTCATCAAGTTTTAGCTCGTAATTTTTCTATTTTACTTATTTTAGCCACAAGTATTGCTACCTTTGGCTTAATTTCTAATAGTGCAGCTACGATTATTGGGGCCATGATTATTGCGCCTTTGATGATTCCTATTATTGGTATAGCCTATTCTTTAGTAACTTTAAATACTCGTTTAATCAGTTATTCTTTTATTCGCTTAATTTTTGGTATTTTTCTAACAGTTGGTATTGCTTTTTTGACTACAGAAATTATAGGTTATCAACTATCAGGAACAGAAATTTTATCCCGTACTAGACCCACTTTATTAGACTTAGGAGTAGCGATCGCAGCAGGAACAGCTGGAGGGTTTGCTAAGGTACGTCGTAGTGTTTCTGATGCTATTCCAGGGGTGGCAATATCAGTGGCTTTAGTTCCTCCTTTGTGTGTAGTTGGTATTGGCTTTGCCGTTTCTGATTTTAGCTTATCTAGGGGATCTTTTGTCTTATTTTTGACAAATTTGGTAGGGATTATTTTAACTGCGGCCATCGTCTTTCTTTTTGATTCTTATGGCAGTTGGAAAAAGGCCACAGCTAGTTTATTTGGGTTATTAACAAGTCTCATTTTGATTACCCTACCCCTCAACTTTTCCTTTCGGGAAATGATTATTGAAAATCAAATTCGTCATGAACTAGCGAAACGTCACCGTAAACATAGAGATCGAGAAGACAGTATTATTACAAAGGTTGATGTTCAACTACAAGAAGGAAAAATTATTGTTACTGCTGACGTTATTATTACCCCTGATAGACTCGATAAAATTGATCCAGAAGAAAACCTTAAAGCAACTCAGAAAATACTCTCAGACAAGATGGGAAAACCAGTAGAGTTAAGGATTAGAGTTTTTCCTATCGATATTCTCAATTTTGAAGCAGATTGAATTATTATTATCGGTTTAGGGTTTAGCATTGCTAAACCCCTACAAAATACCTATCTAGTATTTAGCTATTATTCCCATTCAATGGTTCCTGGGGGTTTAGAGGTGATATCATAGACCACACGATTAACCCCTTTTACCTCGTTTACAATGCGGTTAGAAATGATTTCTAAGAGGTCATAAGGAACTTTTGCCCAGTCGGCGGTCATACCATCTTCACTGGTGATTAAACGGAGTACAATAGGATGAGCATAAGTGCGTTGATCTCCCATCACCCCAACGCTACGAACCGGTAAAAGAACGGCAAATGCTTGCCAAAAATCATGGTACATTCCTTGTTTAGCGATTTCATCCCGTACCACAAAATCAGCGTCTCGTAGGATATTTAAGCGTTCCGAGGTCACTTCCCCAATAATACGAATAGCTAAACCAGGCCCGGGAAAGGGATGACGACGAACAATTTCTTCAGGCAACCCAATAGAACGCCCAACTTTGCGAACCTCGTCTTTAAATAGCTTCCGTAACGGTTCAACTAACTTAAAACGGAGATCCTTGGGTAATCCACCTACATTATGATGACTTTTAATCTTGACGGCAACCCGTTCTCCTGTTTTCGGGTCTACATTGGTATCAGCAGACTCAATGACATCGGGGTAAAGGGTTCCTTGGGCCAAATAATCAAAGGGTCCGAGACGTCTTGATTCTTCTTCAAACACTTGGATGAACTCATGACCAATGAGACGGCGTTTTTTCTCTGGGTCCGTTATTCCTTCGAGTTTTTCTATAAAGCGATCGCGCGCATGGACGTATTCTACAGGGATATGGAACTGTCGATCAAATATATCCATCAACCTTTCAGGTTCCCCTTTGCGCATGAACCCTTGATCGATAAACATACAGGTTAATTTATCGCCAATGGCCTTATGTAACAAGAATGCTAGGGTTGAGGAGTCTACACCGCCAGAAAGGGCGAGTAATACCCGTTTATCTCCCACTTTGGCGCGAATCTCACGGATGGTTTCATCTACAAACGCTTCTGTGGTCCAAGTGGGTTCACACTCACAAATATGATAAACAAAATTACGAATTAGGGCGATCCCATCTACCGAATGAACCACTTCAGGATGAAATTGTACCCCAAACAGTTTCTTCTCATGTTCAGCAACCGCAGCGCATAAAGTATTCTCGGTATGAGCTAAAATGGAAAAACCTTCGGGAAGACGAGTACAAGAGTCTCCATGACTCATCCACATGGTTGAACCGTCTTCTACATTGGTTAATAAGTCGGTGGGGTCATCAATACGCAGGGAAGCTTTACCATATTCTCCCCTTGTCGCTTTTTCTACCTGTCCCCCCAGTTGTTTAACCATCAACTGCATTCCATAGCAAACCCCTAACACTGGGATACCTAAATTCCAAATCTCAGGATCACATTGAGGGGCGTGATCGTCATATACTGAGTTGGGACCGCCTGATAAGATTATACCTTTGGGGTTCAGTTGACGTAATTTTTCGACCGTTGTGCGATAAGATAATACTTCAGAATAAACTTGGGTTTCTCGAATGCGACGGGCAATTAATTCTGAATATTGAGAACCAAAGTCAAGAATAACAATCATTTGGCGATCGAGACTTTTATCAAGGTTTTTGGTGGATAAAGTCTCTGGTGTGTTGGATAAGGAAGGGGTTTGAGTAGTCACGTTTTGAGAATGAAAAAGGTAGAGTTAAGGCAGGGATAATCCTTAAGAATTTATCAATATTTTTGCTAGTATAGCATTATATTTTAGCTTAGTTTAAGCTAGGTAAACCTGTTTGAGTCATCTGCTTAATCATTGATTCTAGTTCAGATTCTATCAAATTGTTTCTTTTTACTGAAAAATTTAAACTGACATAAATTCAATTCTCGGTATTAAGGGATCTTTAACTAAACCAATACCTTGAAAATCCCAGCGTTCTAAAATACTTTTTAATTGGGTTTCTGATGTAGATTCGACAATAAAGCGATCGCTAACATCGGAACCATGAGTATTGAGATAACTTAGTGCCTCAAAATTTTCCGAAAATACTAATAAGTAACTCACAGAAGCTTCATTTTCTGCTTTATTAATTTGGGCAACTAAATATTTGCCATCTGCTTTGGAACGAACAATATAATAAAGTTGTGAAAGCATATTTTTCTATTTAATATTTTCCAATTTAATACGAGGATCAACGGCTTTTAGTAATAAGTCAGCTAATAAATTTCCTACGATTAACATAGTAGCACCCATAGTTAAACTTCCCATTACTAAGTATAAATCTTGTGCTGTTACTGCTTGTAAAATCAATCGTCCTAAACCTGGCCAATTAAAGAAAAATTCGGCAATAAATGAGCCACCTAATAAACTAGCAAATTCAAATCCTAAGAGGGTAATTAAGGGATTAATAGCATTGCGTAACGCATGAACATATATAACTTTATCTTCTGGTAATCCTTTTGCTCTAGCTGTTTGAATATAATCTTGTCTCATTACATCTAACATTTGCCCTCGC
Organism: Crocosphaera sp.; assembly: GCA_051439625.1. Taxonomy (GTDB): domain Bacteria; phylum Cyanobacteriota; class Cyanobacteriia; order Cyanobacteriales; family Microcystaceae; genus Crocosphaera. The sequence continues at coordinate 3,655 of JBFRWO010000438.1, forward strand.
ATTAACCTCATTAAACCAGCAAAACTGGTAACACTTAAAGCAATCGTAGGCAAAACCATGTGCCAACCAATATCTAATATTTTACCGATAGGAGATAATTCTGTATGGTTTAAACTGGTCATGTTTCCTACTGGTAATAATGGGGATAAATATTGAGCAACAATCAGTAAAACTAAGGCAGTAATAAAACTAGGAAATCCTTGACCTAAATAACTAATAACTCTCAAAATTTTGTCTGTCCAACTGCTCTGTTTTACTGCACTTAAAATGCCTAAAGGAATGGCTATTAACCAAGTAAGAATGATAGAAGAAATAGCCAATAATAAGGTTGCAGGTATTCTTTCAGCTAATAAAGAAGCAACGGAACGGTTATAAACAAAGCTTGTGCCAAAATCTAATTGAGTCACAACCCGTACCAACCATCGCCAATACTGAACATACCAAGGTTGATCTAAGCCAAATTTAATGGTTAATTGTTGGATGGTTTCTTCGGCAATTTTTGGATTCTGTTTTAAGGTATCTAAATAATCTCCTGGGGCAATTTGAATGATAATAAAACTGAGAATAGAAGCCAATAATATAGTTAACAATCCTTGTAAAACTCGTTTGCTAACATAGATAATGGTTTCAGCATCTAACCAATTTTCTAGCTTATTTGAAGGTTTATTTTTCTGAGGGGATATGGTTTGACTCATGGTGATTGTTAGATATACTGCTATTTATTTTTAAAGTAGGAGTGATGGGGATTATTAATAATTTCTTGAATACAATAATCTCCTGGTGCTAGTTTAATTATCGCAAAAATCAGAAACTAAAATAATAATAAAATGCCTAAAAAGTTGACAATTTCAACAAATAATAAGCTAACATATTTTTGATTTAGTTATTTTTTATTTTTAATATTCCAGTAAAGTAATAATAGGAACATCGGGCAACTTTTTACGACCCTCTAAGGCTTTTAATTCAATGATAAAAGCAAAACCTAAAACATTACAACCAATTTTTTCCAATAATTCTGCTGTTGCTTTTGCAGTTCCTCCAGTTGCCATTAAATCGTCCACAATTAAAACATTATGATGGTCTTCTAAAGCATCTTGATGAATTTCTAAACTATCAGTACCGTATTCTAATTCATATTCTACCTGATGCACAGCAGCCGGCAACTTACCAGGTTTTCTCACAGGAACAAACCCTGCATTTAATTGATAAGCTAAGGGAACACCAAATAAGAAACCACGAGACTCCATCCCTACAATATAATCAGGGGATAAATTAGCTGCAAGACATTTTTCCTGCAAAGTATCAATGGTATAACGTAACCCTTCAGCATCACTAAGTAAAGTAGTAATATCTCGAAAAACAATACCCGCTTTAGGAAAGTCAGGAATATCACGAATTAAACTTTTAAGATCCATTTATTCTCTCTGAGCAAATTTTCCTAAGTATTATATATGAAAATGATAATAATAAGGAAATAGTAGGCAAACATTAAAAATAATGTTAAGATATTAATTGTAACAGGATAAATCGTTCATCTGCTGATATCAGCAGACGGAAGTAGGGAAACTAATCCCGAAGGAACGCGCCTCATTCAATCCACCACGATTTGGAAGGAGGCGTTATGCTCTTAAATAATAACATCGGTACTCACCTAAACGGGTTAGATAGCTTACGATCTAAATCTCGTTTTTTAATAGCCCAAAATCGCAGCAAACAGCAACATCGTCAACTATCTATGTTGCACCGTCTTGCTTCTGAAATGGGTGTTCACGTTGAATCAGTCAAAGCATAGATGGAGGTGAGTTATGACGAATAATCCAAAACACTTAAATGATGTTGCTCGTCTCCATCGTGCTAACATTTTGAAAAGCTTAGAGCATCGTTTAGAAGTTGCCAGAGCAAAAGGACAAAATAGTTTAGTTCAGCTTCTAGAAGCTGAAAAAAGCTACTACAGTCTTTAATTTTAACAGAGTATTCACTCTAAATTAGTCAAGGGTTCTCATTTCAACTATCATTTAGAAATGGGAACTCTTTAACTATTCAAATAGCCAAAAAAGTAGACCAAACCATAATCCCACGATAAAAAATAAACTACCAAACGTAAACTGAATAAACGTTTTTTTAGTTACACCAGATTCAATGACAGCTATGTTAGGTTGAGAAGGATTATAAATAAACGAAAACCCTCATATAACTTCCCCCACTGAAGTATCAGATAGATTATTAATAGCAAAGTATCAGCAAAAACCTATGTTACTCCTACAATTTAGCACCTCTCACTACTGTCGCAAAGCAAGACTAGCACTAGGTTATAAAAAAATACCTTATCAAGTCGAAAACTTAACCCCAGGATTACATATTCTCAAACTAAAACCCCTCACAGGGTTAACCACCGTCCCCGTTTTACTCCCTCAAAAAACAGGGGAACCCGAAGCAATAGCAGACTCAACCCGCATTTTTAACTACCTCGAAACCTATCAAAGCGATCGCCCCTTAATGCTATCCAACCCCACTCAACAAACCCAAGCTTTATTATTAGAAGACTGGTTAGACGAAAGTATTGGTACAGCTACCCGTTTTGTCTATTATCATTATCGTGCAGGGGAAGGAAAATCAATAGATCCCTCCTTATCCAGTCAACTGGTGATCAATGTTGTCCGTCGTCAATACGGAATCACACCAGCAAGCGTTGAATTAGCCCAAAAACGCCTAGAAAACGCCATGAATGTCCTCTCCCACTGGCAAACCCAACCCTACCTAGTAGGCGATCGCTTGAGTATAGCAGACATTACCGCAACAGCTTTACTCAGTCCCTTGGCCTTAATTCCTTACTATCGTCAAACCTATCCTTGGTTATTTGAAAAAATTGTTACCATTCATAATATCTGTGGGGAAACCTTACCCCCAGGACTACTCGAATAGGGTTGAAAAATTGATGAAGTGAGGAGTTTGGAGTGAAAAAGAGACGAAAACTAGATTTTTTCTTCCCACCCTTCCCCCTCTCCCCTCTCTCCCCCATCCTTATTTCAAGAGAAAATGAAATTCCACCGAGTATTATTATGTTACCTCCAGGATTGTCTGCATAGGAGAAAAATAATGGTCTATTCCTCGCTTTATCGGCTTATACCCATCAGTTTAGCCCTACAAATGATGTTTTTAGAAGCCGGGGTCACTTTACCCCCGCCAGAGGACATTCCTGAAGAAATTTTGCGCAACGAAATTGTTACTGAAGGGCGGTCGCCTATGAGTGGAGAACCCCTCACCGCAGCAGAATACGCTGAAATCCAAGAAAAATTAGCTCAAAGTCCCTATCCACCTGAAATTGACTCAAAATTGCAAAATCTGATTTTTCTCTTAAAAATTCGCAAAATGTTGAAAACCTTTGTCCCTTTACCGATCATCCCTTGATCTTGATCACAGTTATCTTTGACAGATTTCACGGCAGAAAACAAGGAAAAAGAGTATAAAACTGTTAGAGAAAAAATCATGAGTTTAGTGTTTATAGGAAAATTATTGTGAAAATTTCAATTAACTTAGGAGTTATTTTACAAGTTAGTATGGTCTTTGGTATTGCTTTTATTTTGTTAGGAGATAAGGTATTACCGTCATCTGTAGGTAAAGTAAGTAACAATACTAGAGACACCATTTACAAAGCAGTTACTCAGTTTATTGCCGAAGAAAAAGAAGAATATAGAAGTTTAAAAGGAGATAAAGAAAAAGGAAGCATTAAGATGAAATTTCAGAAAACAGATGAAATTTTTAATCGCGCTGTGGATGCAGCAGAGAAACAAACCAATTCAGGTGAATAGGGTTCAATTATAGATGAACAAAATTTTTCCGTTGAAGGTTGTTAGTTTAAGACAGTTTTGGGGAATCTTAGGGGAGAGGGATAACTAAACTATCACCGTTAGGGGTGAAGACAAAATACCTCAAAGACCATTGAATTAACGCTTGAAAGGGAGTTTACTGTGTCCACTCATAAAATCCTCGTCATTGATGATAGTAAAGTAATCCGAATGCGGGTTAAAGATATGTTGCCGGAAGGCAATTTTAGAGTCCTTGAAGCCAAAGATGGTGTTGAAGGATACAACCTTATTCGTAGCGAAAAACCAAATCTGATCATGTTAGATTTCCTGCTACCCAAAATGAGTGGTTGGGATGTTTATCAAGAAGTACAAAGAGAATACGATCTCAAAAAAATTCCCCTTGTCTTGATGTCAGGACGAAAAGAAGAGGTTGTCGAAAAACTTAATGAACCCTTTGAATATTTTTCCTTTATTGAAAAACCCTTCGAGAAAAAGCAGCTACTTGAGGCCATTAAAGATGCTATGGCCAAAGCAAGAAAGCATCCTAAACCCCGAGAAAAAGCAGCAGCAACCTCTCAACTCAGAGGAGATAAAAAAGATAACGCTGCTATGGCCCAAGAAATTGTTTCTCTCCGTGAACAAGTTAGTACCATGCAAGGGGAAATTGATCTACTCAAGAAACAACTAAGACAAGTTTTGACTTTCCTCAAACAGAGAGGGTAGAGATTGAATTAATATCCCTTTGCTATAAACTAATAGCAAGGGTTGATTATTAATCAATTTCCCTTAAATTGTCAGAGAAGTAACCTTAGATTGCTCATCCATAATATCATACTGAGAGTTATCGAGTATGGTCATTAATTCGTAGGGGTTATGAATGAGAAAATCTGGTTCTTGTTTGGCTAAAGCTTGACTAGAATTAAATCCCCAGGTTACCCCCACACATTGAACACGACTTTTTTTGGCAGAATGAATGTCTCTTGTTTCGTCTCCAATATACATCACTTCATGGGGTAGTAATTGTTTCTCTTTGAGTAATTTTTTAATAATTTTATGTTTCCCAAATAGAGTGGTTCCTGCATAAATAAACTCAAAAAATTGCTCTAGTTGATGATTTTTCAGAAAACTCACTACATTTTCCTCAGCATTAGATGTTATAATTCCTAAGCTGTAGCCTTGACTTTTTAATTGTTTAACACAATAAGGTATATCCTTAATCGGTTCGAGTTCTTGAATTTTATGGGTCAACTCAGACTTAAGACGCTTCAAAACAAATGGGATTTTGAAGACAGAAATTTCCGATTGTTTAATCAGATCCTTTGCACTTAAATTTTTCAGGTTTTCCTGTTCTTGTTCCTTAACTGGTTTATAGCCAAATTCTTCTGATAAGCTATTAGCGATTTCAATAAACGCATCATAAGTATCAGCGAGAGTCCCATCAAAATCGAAAACAATTACTTTGAGTGTCATTTTTTCTCGGGTTAACAATGAAGAGTAAGAGTGGGAAGAGAAATGATTTCCATTGTCTCTTTTCTATTCAGAGAAGGGCTATCACTCTAAATAATTGAGGATAGATAGTTGTAGTAGACCACTTTTCTTGACTAGGACAAAAAATTTAATCTACAAAAAAGTGAACAGGGAAAAAAAAGTCCTAACTTGTGGCCATAGTGTCATCATGCAATTTTAAGCACTCGTTTGATCTCAGTCATTTTCGATACACACATTGCTGACTGCTGATAGCCGAATGCTTAAATCCAATTTCCCTATCTTTCTAGATTAGCATGAGCATTTCTTCGCCACATCCTCGGTTTAATTCTCCTTAATGCAGAGGCCGGAAATTTTTTCTGCCATTTTTCTTCACTTATGTTCCTTAATTCTTCTAAATTTAGGTCAATATTACCAGAATAAGGCTGAAAATCGGAAATATCTGTTACTTGAGAAAATCGCTGATTCCAGGGACAAACCTCTTGGCAAATGTCACAACCTGCTACCCATCCTTGTAAGTTCTTCACAATATTTTTAGGAAGAGATTCGGCACGATTTTCGATAGTATGGTAAGCAAGACAAAGATTCGCATCTACCACAAAGGGACGGGCGATCGCATTGGTGGGACAAGCTTCTAAACATCGGGTACAAGTACCACAATGTTCTGTGTGAGGGGTATCTGGAGTTAAGTGCAAATTAGTGAGAATTTCTCCTAAGAACACCCAACTACCGTATTCTCGCGTGATAACGTTACTATTTTTAGCTATCCAACCAATGCCCGATCGCATTGCCCAAACTTTGTCTTGAATCGGGCCTGTATCAACATAGTAACGAGTTTGGATACTATTATCTTGATTATTTAACCATTGACTCAAGGCTTTGAGCTTTTTTGCCATAACTCTATGATAATCTCTACCCCATCCATAACGAGAGATTTTACCCTGTTGTTTATCCTGGGAGTGTTGATGAGGGGTATAATAATTCAGAGCAAGAGAAATTACTGATTGAACCTCGGGCATACATTGGCGAATATCAAGCTTTTTCGGGTTATTCATCCAGGCCATATCTGCTTGATATCCTAACTCTAACCATGCTTGAAGATGCTCAACTGCATTATCTTCATAATCAGTATCAACTTTAGCAATACCAACTTTATGAAAGCCAATTTCAAGGGATTTTTCCTTTATTTTTTTGCTTAACTCTTCCATATAATTAATTAACTATTCCAGAACTTTTCAGAAATAGAGTCAACGGAACCAAAAACCCTAACATTAAAAGCCCCATGTTTAGCAGCTAAGTGTAAAATTTCTTCTCTTTTTTCTTCCAACAACTGTTTTAATAACATGGTTAAAACCTCTTAATTTTCAATTAAACGCTGTCTCACCATTTTTCCATGACTGGTTAACTTGAATTCAACCCCACGCCAAATTACAGTACGCTGAGTAAAAGCTAAACCCCAAAAAATTAAACCAACTGCATCACGAAATGGCAATAAATATAAACTCTTAATTGTCTCTTTATCTCCTATTTCTTGAGCTACCATAGCAGCAGTTATTATTCTCACTAAAATAGTAGCAGTTAATACCCCTAATCCAATCATATCCCATCGTAAAAAAGCGAAAATTAAAGCAAAGGGAATAGAACGAATTAAAATAGTAGAAATAAAAGCAGCCGGTCTAGCTAAATAGGTATTTTGATCCCAATAAACCTGATGACTCCACCAATTTTTCCAACTGTCTAAATCTACCACCACATCAATCATATAGGGTAACAGCACCATTTTTTGCCCAGATGTCCATACCCGTCGTCCGATCTCATAATCTTCTACTAAATAGTCTGCTAAACTCTCTAAACCCCCTAACCGATCCAAAGTTGAGCGACGAATGGCAATAGACGGTCCCAAACAGGAGTTAGAAGCACCTGTTACGTCTGCAAACATGACACTAGGCATAAAATCAGCATTCATGGTCAAAAGTTCCATTTTTTCGTACCAAATGTCTGCTTTCGTCACTTTGAAGGGGGTACAGACACAACCTACATCGGGGTTAGCCAAAGGGTTGACAATATTTTTGAGATAATCTGGTTGTAAATGGGTGTCACTATCGCTAATGATAATGATATCGTGACGAGCTTCTTGAATGGCTCCTAAAAGGTTGTTAACCTTCCCATTTGCCCCTGCTTCCACGGTACTAATGACCACAGAAATACGCTCTTTGCCAAACTCCTCTTGGATCTCTTTTAAGATAGGGTAGGCCGGATCTTGGGTATCTTGAACCGAGTAGATCACTTGATAGTCAGGATAATCTTGAGTGGCAATGGTTCTTAAGTTGCGTTTAAGATTCTTTTCTAAACCCCGTACTGGTTTTAGGACAGATACTGGGGGAGTAAAACCGTTATTTGTCGGTATTCCCTTAAAAAACCGTTTAACGGTTGCTACCGTTAACAAAGAAAAGACTGAACCCCCCAAGATGGGCAATAAGGTCGCTAATTGTAAACTATTAATAAAACTTAACACCAATTTTTACTTTCCTCACACAGTTATCTGACTGTTAATTTAACAGAAATTGATTTTGAAGATGAGTGCTTAGATCCATTCTCAAAATTTATGAGTAACATTGAAAAAAATTACGAGCAAATACCTAAGTATTTCTTGACGTTCTTTAACACAATCACTACAATGATTAGAAGTTTGCCACACATATTAGGCAAATGTAACAGTTTTTAATTGTGCTATGAATGCCTTAAACACCCGAAAAGTACCGGGAACTGGAGTTTTGTCAATTTTACCTACCACGAAGGATTATTTAATCGGGCTGGGAGTCACTCTCGGCATTGCGATCGCCGTACCCAATAGTGCTGAAGCAGCAGGACTAAGTTATGCCTACGCATACCAAGAAATTCGAGGCTTTAACATAACTGGCTTATCAGGGACCGGGGTAACATTCCAACCGGTAACCACTTCCCGTGCTATTGTCAATGACTTAGACAGTGGTTCTTTGACCAACGCAACCGATGTAGTACAAGCAATTTCATCCCAACCCAATCAAGGGGGGTTAGCTGATAATTTTGGCTTTTTTCCAGGGATGACAAGTGAATATTTTAATACTCAGTATCGCACTCAAGGGGGAGTCGCTGATTTCAGTCGTGGAGATGCCATTATTGGGATTGATGATGGTGGATTAACAAAAATAGAAACTGCAACAGAACTAACTAATGCTATTCTAGGCGGTCCCAATGACTTAGTATTTGCTGGAGTTGCTGAGTCTTTGGTTTCTGCTCCCAGTACCGTGGTTGTTGGTAATGGTTTTAGGCAAGATGTGGGCAATGCTGTTGGTTCCTGGACCATTACCAGTACCGACTTTAATGTGGGAAGTGGGGGAGCTGATGTTGTCTTTGATTTTGATTATCTTAATGCTTTTAGCAATGAGTTAACTGATTTGACTCCTGAAGGTGCGCCCAATACTAACCTTTCTCAGGCCCGATATAGATTTGATATTACCATCAATCAAGTAAATGCGGCGGGGGATCTTGTCAACCCAATATATAGCTATAGCTCTGCACCAACAGATAGACTTCAATCTTCTATCGTGCCAGTTAATATAGCTCCCTTTGGCTTTACCGATACGCCTCTAGCAGATAATAATCCACGCGTAGTAAACTTCCCTTTGAATACTGTTCTCTTAACCACCAATCTTCCTGAATTGACAAACACCGATTCCTACCGAATTACTATCAGTTCAGAACAGATTGTTGACACTCGTGTATTGACTCCTCCTGAAATACCTGAACCCAGAACATTTGTATCATTGATCGGGTTGGGTTTCTTAGGGATTGTTAAGAAAACCAATTAAAAATAGTAATTTTAACGATATTTTCTGTTTAAACAAATGTTATTCATGAAAAAGGCTAAAGAATAGAATCTTCAGCCTTTCTAGATTCAGTTATGGATTTATCTCAGAAGAATTAAACACCATAACTAACAAAGTTTTCTTCAGTTAGAGGAGTTGTGACACCGTTTAAAATAGCGAGGGTGTCATTACCAAAAGCAATCTCAGTATTACCAGCATTTTCAGTAATGGATAGCTGTCCATAACTAATATCTGAAGTTAAGCCAATGGTATCTCCTTGAGCAACATTGAAATCTTGGATCGTATCTTGTCCAGTGCTTGAACCAATGACAAACACATCTGCTCCAGCACCACCTATTAAGATATCGTCTCCTTCCTGACCGATAAGAACATCACTGCGTCCAGTTCCAGTGAGATTATCCACCCCATTAGTTCCTTGGAAGACGCTACTCATAATATCTACCGATGCAGTATCACTATTAGATACAGTTCCACCACCAACAACATCAGCCGAAACGGTGGCAGTATTGGTATGATTAATGATATCGTCAGCAACTAAGCGTGTTTCTACTCTACTTGATCCACTAATGACCACTTCATAAGTCCCTCCTGAAGCTAAAACTGCTTGAATATTGTTGATACTACCAGAAAGTTCAGCACGGGAGAATGAACCAGGATCACTTTGTCCTAAGTTGAGATTAGTATCTAAAGGGTTAGAAGTGAAAACAGCAATACGGGGAGAGTTTATACCAAGCTCAGGAATAAATAATTGGTTAACTATGATGGTGAAATCGATTCTTGCTTGAGCTTGGTTTCCTAAAGGTGCATCATCAGGGGTTGTGGGTTCTACCTCTGTAATCAGTCGATTGAGATAGTCATAGTTAAAGGTGAAAGTGGTAGGAGCAGAAACAGAGAAGGTATTGGAAGTAATATTAAATTCTCCATTACCACTCGCTTCGTCTGTAACATATCCATTACCGATAGGAATCGTTGTTCCCCAGTCAAGATAAGATTCTGCCACGGTAGCGGTATTAATACCCGAACTGAATAGTAGATTAGTTAAGGTAGTGGAATTATCAATAGCAGAACCATCTATTTGAGTCAGTTGAACGTCGCCCCGTCCATAATCATCATCAACTTGAGTCTTTTGAGAGTCTGTGGTGTCACCAGCGAAAAAGCCCGCATTATTCCCTAGTCCCACATTATTGGCGGTACTGGTATAAGATTCTGTGGGGTCAAAACCATCGGTGATCTGGCCACCTCCATTGCCTCGAACCGAAGATCCAGAAGAGGTATTGGTGCCGAACTCAATACTTTGAGTAGATGTAATGGTTAAGTTAGTGATTTCTTGAGAAGCATAGGCATAAATATCACCGATTTGAGGACTATCCACCTGGACAGTATATTGATATTGCCAAATCTCACCTTGATCAAGTTGGTTATTTTGATTGCTATCCCCAATATTAAAGCCACCACTCAGGACTGCATCCGCTACAAAATCGTCACTGAGATCATCAGGAGTGGCATTATCATCATTGATGACGATATTTTCCAGGGAGAGTGTACCCACACCGGTTGTCACTTCATAAGTATAAGTAACTTCTCCTGGTTCTTTGATAACAAGAGTTGACCCATCAGCGGCGGTACCTGCTTTTTTAACGATATTAATTTCAGCTACTTCTGTACTGTTTTCGATTAACCCAGCATCAAGAGTAGGATTATTTTCCCCAGAAGCAAGAATAACCTTTTGAGTATTGCCAGTGATTACATCAACATCAGAGTCTAAAGTGTCATCGCCTCCTGTATTTTGAGTGGTGAAACTATAACCTTCAGGTAACTCAAAATTAACTTGATATTCTACACCAGGGGTTAAACCAGTAAATTGATAAGAACCGTTTTCATCCGTGGTCGTGGTAGCAGTGGTATCATCTGCGGTGCCAATAACACCATCTTGGCCCCCTCCTGTGAGAGTAACAATTATATTTTCAACCCCTACTTCTGTTGGATCTTGAATACCATCTTCATTGGTGTCTAACCAAACCCTGTCTCCTAAACTTGCTGTTTCCACTAAACCTGCATCAATAGTCAGGTCAACATCCCCAGCCAACAGTGTAACAATCTGACTGTTACCATTGCTATTAACATCAGAATCAAGACTATCATTATCACCCTTATTTTGTTGGGTAAAGATATAATTTTCAGGTCTGGTAAATCTTACTTGATAAGAACCTGGTAATAAGTTTTCAAAAAGATAGTTTCCATTACTGTCAGTGGTTGTAGTAGCAACGGTTTGGAAGAGGTTATTAACTAAGGTTACAGTTACACCTTCAACTCCTTGTTCACCAGCATCTTGAATCCCATTACCATTAGTGTCTAACCAAACCCTGTCTCCTAAACCTACAGGTTCATAAAATCCTGCATCAATGGTGGGATTATGTTCCCCTGATGCTAAGGTAACAATGGGACTATTACCATTACTATCGGCATCAGAATCCACTGTGTCATCGTTTCCTGCATTAGCATTAGTCAAGACGAAACCGTTAGGAGTATCAAAGTTAACCTGATATTCTTCTCCTGGGTTGAGATTAGTAAATTCATAGAACCCATTAGCATCAGTAGTAGTGGTAGCAGTGGTATC
>JBFRWO010000439.1:0-13497 GCA_051439625.1 Crocosphaera sp.
ACAGTTAAGTTATATTGAAGGGCCGAAGTTTGCTGCGATGGTATCCACAACTTCCGCCAGTGCCTTGATTTTGCCCCGTGACGAGAAGTTGCAACAAGAAGCCACACAAAAAGGCATCGCCTGGTTAAGCACCCCAGAACCCCGTTTAACCTTCGCTCACGCCATCAATTTATTTTATACTCCCTTTAAACCGTCCCCTGGTATTCACGAAACTGCTGTCATCGATCCCAGTGTTACCCTTGGTAAAGATGTTTATGTTGGTCCCCATGTCATCATTCAACAGGGGGTGAAAATTGGGGATAATGCTCGTATTCAGGGTAATGTGGTGATTTATCCCGAGGTGACTATCGGCGATCGCACCTTACTCCATGCTAATTGCACCATCCACGAACGGGCTCAAATTGGCAATGATTGCGTTATTCACAGTGGGGCCGTGATCGGGGCCGAAGGGTTTGGGTTTGTTCCCACTCCTGAAGGATGGTTTAAGATGGAACAGTCTGGTTATGTCATCTTGGAAGATGGGGTAGAAATCGGTTGTAATAGTGCGATTGATCGCCCTGCGGTGGGAACCACTCGGATTGGCCGTAACACTAAGATGGATAATTTAGTGCATATTGCCCATAACTGTCAAATTGGAGAAAATTGCGTCATGGCCTCCCAAGTTGGCTTAGCTGGTGGTGTTACCTTGGGTAAACGGGTGATTTTAGCTGGACAAGTTGGTATTGCTAATCAAGCTAAAATTGGAGACGGTGCGATCGCAACAGCACAAACCGGTATTCCTAGTGATGTGGCCGCCGGGGAAATAGTATCAAGTAGTCCGGCTGTTCCTAATAAATTATATTTAAAAGCATCTGCAATCTATAAAAAGCTACCGGAGATGTATCAAACCTTGAAACGGTTGCAGAAAAAATTAGAAGAATAAGTTACTTTTTCTTGGTTTTTATCGATTATATTGAATCGTAATTTCTCTAAAAACTTTTATCTAGGTTTCAATCATAATGACTCACTATGGGCTAATTTGTCCGTCATCCACTGGTCATCTTAATACCATGCTTCCCTTGGGCAAAGAACTACAAAGACGGGGCCACCATGTTACTTTATTGGGAATATTAGATGCCCAATCGAAAACATTAGCATCTGGCCTAGAATTCAAAGTATTGGGAGAGTCTAAGTTTCCCAAAGGAACAATGTCAGAAGTATTAACCGAGTTAGGTAAACTAAATGGTCTTAAAGCATTAGAATATACTATCAATAGGATTGCAGATGAGACGCGTGTTGTGATGGACGATGGACCAACGGCCATCAAAGAAATAGGTGTGGAAGCTTTATTAGTGGATCAAGCTTCTTTCGGGGGGGAAGTTCTTGCCAATTTTCTCGACATTCCTTTTATTACCGTTTGTAGTGCCGTAGTATTGACTCGTGAGCAAAGTGTTCCGCCACATTTTACCAACTGGAACTATAATCCATCTTGGTGGGGAGAACTACGAAATAGATTGGGTTATCAGATAAGCGATCAACTCGCTAAACCCCTCACAGGATTAATTAATCAGTATCGGCAGCAATGGAAGTTGCCTATTCCATCCCATCCCCGTGAATACTATTCCCAAATCGCTCAAATCAGTCAACAACCAACAGAATTAGAATTTCCCAGAAAAGAATTACCCCCCTGGTTTCATTTTACTGGGCCCTATCATAGTTCAGTGGGTCGAGACGTGCCTGATTTTCCCTATGAAAAATTGACGAGACAACCCTTAATTTATGCTTCTTTAGGAACCATCCAAAATCGTTTAGTCCAGGTTTTTCAACACATAGCAGAAGCTTGTCTGGGGTTAGATGCTCAATTAGTTATTTCTTTGGGGGGTTCGGCAAAACCTGAGTCTTTGCCACCCCTTGCCGGTTCACCCCTGGTGGTGGAATATGCACCCCAGTTGGAATTGTTGCAAAAAGCCACTCTAACTATTACCCATGCAGGGATGAATACCACTTTAGAATGTCTCACAAATGGTGTCCCGATGGTTGCTATTCCCATTGCCAATGATCAACCAGGAATTGCTGCGCGCATTGTTTGGAGCGGATGTGGTGAAGCTGTACCTGTCAACAGTGTCAAGGTTTCTAAACTGCGAACTGCCATTCAAAAGGTATTAACAGAAGATTCTTACAAACAGAATGCTTTGCGGTTACAAGCAGCTATCAAAAAAGCAGGTGGTGTTAGTCGAGCGATTGATATTGTAGAACAAGCTGTGTCTACTAGGAAACCTGTTATTTCCTAATAACACAAACTAACAATAAAAACTTATCTACACTTAAAATAGAACTCAAATTATCAGTTAATTCCTAAAGTATTGGGAACAATAAAATATGGTGTTTTGATATCTGGATGACGATTTAGTAGATTAGTAATTTTTTGAGCAATTTCTACATTATCAATTGAGGATGTCTCATTTTTTCGGGTATTTTCTTGGGACAAACTAGAACCCATTTGAGCGTCTTTTTCAAATACCTGACAAGCTTTTTCTACTTCTGAAATCGGTATGCCACACTTCTCAAAAAGAGTGGTAACAATTTTTTGAGGTTTAGTGACTAATTCTTCATAACGAATAGCACAAGTTATTATTTGTTTTTGATGGAGTAACAAACAACGGTTCATAACAGATAACCACCCAGTTGTATATAAATCAGTAAGATTTGGATCATCAAAATCTATATAGGGTTCATAGTCTTTTAACAAGAGAAAAATTCGACTATAAACATCAATATTTGCTTTGATTTGGGGGATCATTTCTTTCATAAATACAAAAGAGCGAATGGAAGATTTAACTACATCTTCTGCATTCCTATATAAGAAAATAACCTTAGCTTCAGGCATAACTTGCGCAATTAAATCAGCTAAATTAATACAGAAACTACGAAATTTAATCACACAATATTTTGCATTTTTTTGCTTGATATTTTTACATTGAAACAGTAAACAAATTTTCAGAAGCCCAGCAATTTGTTCATCATTACTACCATTGATATCTCGCATGGTAACTAATTGGGAAAAAACATCTGGTTCTGATAAACCCAGAACAGTATCAACTTGGTTAAATACTTTGCTTAACAAAGTAGAACCACAACGACCAACAGAGTAAATTAAGACTAAATTTTCAATGGGATCTAGGGTTTGCGCTAACTGAGTTAATTCGTCAAAAGGAACGGCAAATAATCGCTGAGCATTTTCATATTGAGCTTGATATAAAAAAGGAGGATCATAGATATCAACTTCTCTAGGTGTTTCAACAAAAATAGCTTGTTGATTTTGCAAATCAAGACAATACAAACTAATATGAGGATTTTCAATAATGATTTTAGCATCAATTTCTTCCCCCTCTAAATAGTCAAAATCTTCGAGTTTAGCTAATGTATTTGCAGGGGTTCTATTTTTCTTTTGAATGTTCAGGATTTTGCTAGTCATTGTTTATCTAAGGATAAGAATTTTTGAATTAGTGATGAGGCAGATAAGAATTGATAATTTCTACTGCTTTTTGAACACCATTTTCAGCAGCAATTTTTTCACCTAAAACACGCGATCGCTCTTTCATCGTTTCATCGCTAACAGCAGTTTTAATGGCAGATGCTAATTTTTCAGCCGTTAATTCCTGTCTTGGTATAGGTTGAGGTCCCACACCTAAATTAGCTACTCTTTGCCCCCAAAAAGGTTGATCGGCAAGAAAAGGAATAATAATAGAAGGCACACCAGCGCGCAAGCCGGCAGAGGTTGTTCCTGCACCACCATGATGTACAACTGCTGCCATCTGGGAAAATAACCAATCATGGGGAACTGAATCAATTGGAAATACATTTTCTGGTAAATCTGCATTCATTAAAGCACCCCAACCTTTCAACAAAATACCCCTTTGTCCACTTTTAGTTAAAGCATCCAGGACCAGTTTTGTTAATGCTTCTGGGTTAGTATCATTCATACTTCCAAAACCAATATATACAGGAGGAGAACCCCCTTTGATAAAATCGACTAATTCTTGTGGTGGTTGCCAATTGGCAGGGCGATCTAAAAACCAATATCCTGTAATATAAGCCCAATCTTGCCAATCTGAAGGTTTGGGTAAAACACTAGGGCTATAGCAATGAAGTGTCGGGATTTTTGCTTGTCTTTGATGACGATAAACACCCGTAATAGGAATGGGTGATAAGTTTAGGGTTTCCGTTCGCCATTGGTTAATTTTTTGTTTAATCAATTGCCAGCAAAATTGTTCTTCTGCTATATGAGTTAACCAGTTTAATGTACCACCAAAATTAAAATTTGATGTAAATAGTGGATTAGGAAAAGTACGAGTGGGAGTTAAAGGGTTTGTATAAGCTGCATAACAAGGCAAACCTAGTTTTTCTCCAATATGATACCCCGGCAAACATAGGCGAGAATAAATAATAACTTCTGTTTCCTGACAAACTTCCCAAGTCTTATTGATTAAGTTTTCAATTGATAAGCCAAAGAGGGACCACCAATTTATTCTGCCCCATAAACCATGAAACCTTGTACTATTATTATTGTTTTTGTTTTGAGAATCCTCTTTAAATTTTTTAGAAATGCTTCCTAGAGAAGCAAAATCAAGTCCTTTGCTGGTAACAAAATCTTCAAATATATCAAGACTAGCTATTGTTACCTGATGACCAGTTGCTTTTAATCCTAAACCTAAAGCAATATAAGGTTGTACATCACCCCTTGTTCCTAACGCTAAAATAGTAATTCGCATATTTTGATTAAGTCATTAATTAATGGAATTTTATCATATTAAGAACACAAGACTGCAATGCCATCACACTCAACATGAAAGGGTGGGGTTAATAGTTTTCGTTGTCGTTTTTGTCTTAATGTGGATTTTTTCGGTCAATCTGGTAGTTGATATTTAGTCATTTGTATTAAACTAGGTTTTATGGGTTATTATTATACACAATTATCTCAAAATGAAATTACAGCAAATAATTCAAGAAAAACGAGAGACTATTCTCAAAATTGCTGCTCAACATGGCGCATTTAATGTTCATATTTTTGATTCCGTTGCTAGAGGATTTGAACAATGAATAGTTCACAATGAATAATGAATAATTAACAATTATTAGGTGAACAATTTAAAGAATATCTAATTCTTCTTCTGGTTGGTTCATTTCTTCTAAAGTTTGCCATCCAGGTTGCCATAAAGAACGATCTTTAAATTGTTTTGCATTGATCCAAAAACGGACATTTGCATCACAAGAAGCTACCATTTCAGCAAAGACAAACTTACCTTGATTTTTGCGGTTAACTACTTGAAAATGTCGCCATCCCCATGTCTTTTGTTTTGCTGTCCATTTTGAACCTAATAGGTGAGGAAATTTTTGCTTTTTGGCCATTTTCTTAGTCCCGCAACAATCAAAGATATTTCTTCATTAAATAATATTACTCTAATTTTATCATGATTCAACCCATTAATGAACAAATAACAGGAGAAAATAAGAAAATTCTCAAGTGGTTAGGGGTTATTATCTTAGTCTATTTCCTCATTGTTGCTGTAACTTTAATTAGTTCAGGATTTAGGCTAAGTGTGGGAGAAAAAGCGCAAGAATTGTTTACTTTTGCTACTAATCCTTTTGCTGGTTTAATTGTCGGAATTATGGCAACTGCTTTAATTCAATCATCGAGTACAGTTACTTCTATTATAGTTAGTTTAGTTGCTGGTGGACTGCCTGTCACTATTGCTGTCCCGATGGTAATGGGTTCAAATCTTGGCACAACTATTACTAATACTATTGTTAGTTTAGGTCATATTGGTAACAAGGAAGAGTTTAGAAAGGCTTTTGCTGCTGCTACTATTCATGATTTTTTTAATATTCTTGCTGTTATCATTTTTTTGCCTTTAGAAATAACGACACATTTTCTAGAAAAAACTGCTTTATTTTTGGCTCAATTTTTAAAAGGGACAGATACTCCTGATTTTAACGGATTTAATTTTATTGAATTTATTACTGTTCCTGTACTTAAATTGATGAAACAAGCAACAGTAAATTTATCACAACCTTTTGATGGGATTGCTTTAATTGTGATCGGAATTATTTTGATTTTTGTTTCTATTTTCTACATTGGTAAAATTCTCAAAAGTTTGCTAATCAATCAAGCTAAAGGAATTTTAAAAACTGCTATGGGCAAAAATGCAGTTGTTAGCATTTTCTTAGGAACAATGGTAACTATTTTAGTGCAATCTTCTTCTACTACTACCAGTTTAATGGTTCCCCTAGCAGGACTCGGTTTATTGAGTTTAGAAGAAATTTATCCCTTTATTTTAGGTGCAAATATTGGCACTTGTATCACTGCATTATTAGCAGCAACTGCTGTCAGAGAAAATGCGATCGCATCTTTAGAAATTGCCCTAGTTCATTTCTTATATAATTTCTCAGGTGTTATTCTTATTTATGGTATTCCTCTGTTAAGAAATATCCCCATTTTCGGTGCTAAAAGTTTAGCTTATGTTGCCAGTGAAAAAACTTATTTAGCTTTAGTATATTTGATAACTATTTTCTTTTTATTACCAATCATTATCTTAAATATTACTTTTGGTTTCAATTTCAACCCCGAAATTAATGGCCGGCTATTATACTAAGAAAAGAATGAAGAATGTTGAATTAGGGAACAACCTAGCCTAAAGAGACTTCTAAACAACAATAAGGTGGTGTGTTGAGGTAAATATGGCCAATAGTGTCAATAGAGTGTCTAAAACTTCTGGTTTTAGACAAAAATCAGGATATTCTAAGTATAAATCTCCTAAATCCCGCAATAAAAAAGTAACAAGAAATCATTCCCAGAAAAAAGTAGAAAAGAAAGTATTTAATCCTCTTTTGAGAGGATTATTATGGGGGATGATCTTTGGTGGTACTGCTGTTTGTTCAGCCACTTTTGGAGCAACCGTGACCCTATTTAGTCCCCTTTCAGAACAGATTTTACCCCTAACCCAAAAGATAACCAACCCTTGGACGGACACCACCGAAACCCCTGAGACCGAGAACAGTGAACCCGTCGTCGATAATACATTGCTACAATATAACTTGTCTCGTCCGATCAATCTTCTGGTCTTGGGAGTAGATCGTGTGTTAGATACTCCCCCAGGAAGTTTAGAAGGTTTTGGGGGACGCAGTGATACAATTTTAATCTTACGCTTCGATCCTGCGGATAAGTCCGTTAAAATGCTTTCAATACCCAGAGATAGTCGTGTCCATATTCCAGGGGTGGGTTACACTAAAATTAATGATGCCAACGTTCATGGTGGTCCGAGTTTAGCTGCGAGAACTCTGAGCAAAACCCTCAATGATGTGGCCATCGATCGCTATGTTCGGGTTACTACTGATGCGTTTACAGAATTAGTAGATTTAGTGGGAGGGATAGAAGTATTTGTCCCCTATCACATGGAATATGAAGACAAAACCCAAAACCTAAAAATTGACTTACCAGCAGGGAGACAAATTTTAAACGGGGAACAGGCCGAACATTTTGCACGTTTCCGCAAAGATGCTTATGGAGACATTGGCCGAGTACAACGACAACAAATATTACTCAAGTCCCTACGTCAACGTATGACTAGCCCCA
Source organism: Crocosphaera sp. (assembly GCA_051439625.1). Lineage (GTDB taxonomy): Bacteria > Cyanobacteriota > Cyanobacteriia > Cyanobacteriales > Microcystaceae > Crocosphaera. Next base: position 7,613 of record JBFRWO010000439.1, read on the forward strand.
CTATTATACCTCGTATTCCCCAAGCGATGGGATTAGTAGAAAAACATCTCGATACTAATCTAACTTGGGAAGAAATGCTGGCCTTGGTTAATTTTGGCCGACAAATCGAGCGAGATAAAGTACAAATGGTGATGTTACCCGGTCGCTTTAGCCAAGAAGATGAATTTGATAACCGTAGTTATTGGGTTATGTCAAGAAGAGGACGGGATAAAATTATGGAACAATATTTCGGGGTGAGTCCTCAATGGGAGTCTGGTCCTCGTCGTTCCCCTAACCGTGTTAGAATTGCTCTACAAAATGCTACGGATGATCCTGGCCTACTTAACCAAGTTCGGGAATATTTAGCTGAACAAGATATCCGTAATGTTTATACAATCAAAGACTCACCCCAATTATTACGAGAAACAGAAATTGTTGTCCAAAAAGGGGACTTTGAAGCAGCAAATTACTTGCAAACAACTTTAGGAATGGGTAGAGTAGAAGCATCTTCTACAGGAGACTTAGACTCTCAATTAACCTTACGCATTGGTTTAGATGCTAAGGATATGATCTTGGGAGATAGTTTCCTGAAGACTCCTCAACCATGATCTGCAATATGAAGTCAATTAAAGCCTTATTTGTTCGTTTTTTAACCCTAACTGCTCTAGTTTTAGTAGCCACAATTTGGATTTTACTAGATGCTCGTCCCGTTGTTGCCCAGGATAACACAGTCAACTATACCTATGGTGATTTACAACAGCAAGACTTCTCCCATAAGGACTTAGAAAAGGGCGTATTCGCTGCCGCAGATATGCGAGAAGCCAATTTTGAGGGGTCAAATATCTCCTATGGCATTTTTACCGAAGGAATACTGTTAAAGGCGAATTTAAAAGGAGCTAATTTAACTTCATCTTTACTCGATCGCGTAACCTTAGATTTTGCTGATCTCACTGACGCTATTTTAGTCGATGCGATCGCTACTCGTACCCGTTTTTATGATGCGATCATCACAGGGGCCGATTTTACCGATGCAGTGATCGATCGCTATCAAGTTTCATTGATGTGCGAACGGGCCGAAGGGGTTAACCCGGTTACAGGGGTTTCTACTAGGGATAGTTTAGGGTGTCGATAGTGTGAACAATTTACCCGTTAATCTTAGAAAAAAGAACATCAAGATCCCGTTTTTGGTTCAATTTTCATAGCTTCTTCTCTAGCTGCCTTAAATTTTGGTAGTGCTTGGGTGAGCATTTCATCATTAGCTGTTAAAGAAAGACGAAAATATCCTGGAATTTCTTGGGGAGTTCCAGGGAAGACAAATACTTGGTAATTAGTGGCTAATAATTCGGCAAAAGCACCATCATCTTTCCAAGGAGATTTAACTAATAAAAAGAAGGTTCCTTGAGGGATATTAACTTCATAACCCATATTCTGTAATTCTGTTACCATACGATCCCTTTTTGCCTTTAATTTATCAAGGTTCAGGTCTAAGTTTTCTAAGTCTTCTAATGCGTATTGCATCAAAGCACTGGGAAAACACCAACCAAAAGATAGACTTTGTAATTGCTCAATGAATCTTCTTATTTCGGGACGGTTTGGCATAGTTTCAGGAAGAGCAATATAACCGATTCTTTGCCCTGGGGCCATCCAAGTTTTACTATAACCATAAACTAAAAAAGAATAAGGATAAAATTGGGTTGGACTCGGACATTCTCGGTTATCAAAGATAATACGGCTAAAGGTTTCATCGGAAATTAAATATATTGGTTTACCATAACGGTTAGAAGCTTCAGTTAATATATTTGCTAATTTTTCAAAGGTACTTGCAGAGAAAATTTTTCCAGTGGGATTATGGGGCGAATTAATTAAAATGGCGCGAGTTTTTTCTGTAATAGAATCAGCTATTTTTTCTAAATCCAAATCAAAGGTTTGAGGTTTTACTGGAATACCTATAGGATTAGCCCCTACTAACTGTATCATCTTACGATACCCCACCCAAGGAGGAAGATTGATAATAACTTGATCATCCTCTTCAACTAACATTTTTAAACAGATTGCTAAACCGACAACTGTACCATTGGTCATAAAAATATCATCAGGTACAATAGATATACCTCGATGTTTCTTTAATGCTTTCGAGGCAATTTCTTTTGTTTGAGGTAAACTTCCTTTATAGCCGTACCATCCTATTTTCTGTGGGATAGCATTGTTTTGTAGGGCTTCTACAAAGCCGGGTAAAGGCATTTCATGGGAGTCTCCGAGTGTAAAATCAAGACTACCAGGCTCATTTTTAAGACTCATATAAGTTCCTTTTTTATAAAATTCACCTATGGGGGTTTTAGATTCAAAAATCTTTAGTAGTTTAGGGGCAATAAGATGGGGAAGAAAAGCATTTTTTTGATTCATTTCTTTGCTAAAATAAGGGATATAACGTGATGAATTAATTGTTTTATCTATCTGTACTTTAAAATTTATTTCAAGTTAGTCAACAGTTACAAAAAACACATCTAAATAATGAATTTAACATTTTTACCTGCTCATATCTTAGCAAAAAGAATTCGTGAACGCCAAGTTTCTTGTCAAGAAGTGGTCACAGCTTATTTAGAGCGTATTTCTCAATATAATCCTCGACTAAACGCCATTGTAACTTTAGATACAGAGCGAGTTTATCAACAAGGAAAAAAGGCGGATGAAGCTTTAGCAAAAGGTGATATTATCGGGCCTTTACACGGTGTTCCCATAACCATTAAAGATAGTCTAGAAACTCAGGGACTGAAAACAACCTGTAGTTATGAACCTTTAGCTAATTATATTCCCCAAAAAGATGCAACTGTTGTTGCTAAATTAAAAGCAGCCGGAGCTATTATTTTGGGAAAGACAAATACACCTAAATTAACAGGAGATTTTCAAACCAATAGTCCTTTATTTGGTAGGACAAATAATCCTTGGAATTTAGATTATACTCCAGGAGGAAGTACAGGAGGAGGTGCAGCAGCGATCGCTGCTAGATTATCCCCTTTAGAGATAGGAAGTGATTTAGGAGGTTCCCTTCGTGTTCCGGCTCATTTTTGTGGAATTTGTGCCTTAAAACCTACAGAAAATAGGGTTTCAACTTTTGGTCATATTCCCGAATTACCGGGTAATCCTCGGACTATTAAATATCTACAAACCGTAGGACCTTTAGCTCACTGTATTGATGATTTACTGTTATGTTTATCTATCATAGAGGGGGTGGATATTCAACAATCATGGGTAAGAGAATTTACTGAAATAATTGACCCGATTATATCTTTAACATCTTTGCGTTTTGCTTGGATAAAAGGGATTGGAGAGATTCCCAGTTGTTCAGAAACTAACCATGCTTTAGAAAGCTTAGGTTTATGCTTATCTGACTTAGGATGTCATGTTGAAAATAGTTGTCCTTCTAATCTTGATTGTAGTCAAACTTGGGAAATATATAAAACAATTTTGAATTACGAATTTAGAGAATTTTCTCAAAAAGATAAATATGCAGCTTATAAAATGGCTTTGGAAAAACGGCAGATTATTATTGATAAGATAGAACAGTTTTTTGATAACTTTGATGTTTGGTTAATACCTGTTGTTCCTATTCCTGCTTTTCCTCATTGTACCTCTGGTAGTGACATAGAAATAGAGGGCAAAAAATACCCCTATCTTAAAGCAATTGGTGCTTATACAACCTTATTTAACTTAACAGGTCATCCCGTGGTTGTGCTACCCTTACAGCTATCGTCTCAAGGTTTACCAATTGGTGTTCAATTAGTGGGAAAAAGAGGTGCTGATATGAAGCTTTTAAATATTGCTCAAAAACTAAGTAAAATCATCAATAATTTATCCTGTCCCTTGGCTCAAGAAACTAACAAATAATTTTGAGCGATTTGAGAATACCTGGTGTACAATTAAAATACTATAGAAAGGTTATGGTTACTGTGGTATAGTCGTAATCTAAATTTAATTTATACCCCTGAAGAAATAGCCCAATAAAAAAAAATAAAGGGCTGATAAATTAGCACATAAATTAATTGACATAGTAATTGATCCAGAGGATATTTAAAAATGATTAACACTTATTTATTACAACTATCTAAAGATGAATTGAGCAAACCTTTGAGCCAAAGAATTCCTTGCTCAATTGTATTTTATCCTAAAGTTTTTGACACAGAAAAACCAGCGATTATCTATTTACATGACTGGAATAAATATCCTTACACCGCATCAATTTGTTCTCTAGGTAAAGAATTAGCAAATCAAGGCTATGTTTTTATCAGTTTAGGGATATATCGTCGGGGAGTAGAAGGTCAAATGATGGCTATTCCTAATCATGATATTGATGATATTGATCGAGGAATACAATATTTAAAAGGTAATGGTTGTCATAATATTATTCTTATGGGTGAAGGAATTGGTGCTTTAGGTCTACTAAAATATCAATTAACTAAAGAGGATAATGATATAAAAGGAATTGTCTTAATTCGTCCTTTCCATAGTTTAGATAATTGGCTTAAAAATAAAATAGGGGAAACAAGATATGAAGCGATATTAGAAAAATCGGCACCTGAAGTTATAGAAGGAAACGAAGGGTTATGGGTTGATCTTAAAGTTCCTTATGTTGCAGAAGAATCTTTATTAATTTATCAATCTTATGAGTCTTGGTTATCTTGGTGGAGTCCTAATGCTGAAACAAAAATATCTGATTTATTGGCTGAAATATCAACCCCTGTTTTAGCAATTTCTCCCTTACAAGAAATAAATTCAAACAATATCAATACAATCATTAAACATCTAGATGAAAATGAAACAGTAGAAACAGTTGTTGATTCTTGGATCAATCAATTAGAAGTTGATAAGACAGCTAATTTTCAGTTAGATGTAACAGAAATGATCCCAGTTAATGAGATTATTTCTGTTAAAACATCTGATAATCGTTCTTTAATTGGGTTACTTTGGGAAGATGATAGATGTCGGAAAAATAAGACAATTATTCTTCATGTTAGAGGAAAAACAGGAACACCCATTACGGAACCTTTAACCTCACAAATGTCTGACGTTTATCTTAACAATAAGATAGCAACTTTAGTGATTGAATTACATAGAAGTGGTTATGGTGGTAGTTTAGAATCAGCAGCAGAAATGGATGTAGAAGATATTTATACTTTTGTTCAATTTATCTTAAAACGAGGCTATACGCACATTATTTTATCTGGGCAAAGTTTAGGGAGTAATAGTATTATGCGCTATTGTGTTCAACATCCTCATCCCAATATAAAGGCCATGGTTCATTTTGCCCCGACTCAAGATGCTGCAACTTGGTTAATGAATCATTTGGGTTCTGATAGTTATAATAGTTTAGTAGAACAAGCACAAAAAGCGATAGAGAATGGTCAAGAAAATCTAGGTTTAATTGGGAAACCACCATACGATAAAATGCTGTCTCCTCATCGTCCGAATGCTTGGTTATCTTGGTGGGGACCTGATGCAGATACTGCTAATTTAAAGACCATTTCTGAGGTAACTATTCCCATTTTAATGCTTTGTGGTAGTCAAGATTTTTTCAATGATCGAGAACGTCTTGATACCCTCAAAGCAGCAGCAATAAATTCACCCCTTACGGATATTATTTGGTATGAGGAATGTGGACATAATTTTGCAAACTTTGACAAACAAGCAGCGAATGATGTTGTTGATTGGTTGAGTAAATTGTAGCAACTAAAGTCAGAGTATAGCATAGGGATAAATTTGAAAAGATTAACATTTTTCCTAAACTTTACCTTTTATTCAAAAACTACAACTATGATTGTTTCTTTGCAGTTACAAAAAAGACCCGTTTAACATTAGGAATATGACGGGGAGGTAATTTATTGATATACCTTCCAAAATGAGCATTTTCA
>JBFRWO010000440.1:0-5050 GCA_051439625.1 Crocosphaera sp.
GGTGCAAAGTGCAAGGGTCTTTTACCAATTTTAGGGGGTTTCGCCACTTTTATTTAACTTTTTTCTGCACCCAAAATCCTTGTAACCTTTATAAACTCAAGCTTATCCTTTATTCAGCAAACCCTAATTATAGGTACTAACTTCTTGATTACACTTGCTTGTGGGGCAGCATTAAGCTTACCTATTGTTTCCGCTAGTTTCTGATAATGTGTTTTAATACTCTTATCAGATGGCTTAATGATGGTTTTAAAGCCGAGTGTCGTACCATAACGATTTCTACCAGACTGGTATTTCCCTACTTTATACTGTCTGATATTAAATCCCAGGAAATCAAAGCCTGGTTTTTCATTCTCATTCAGTTGTTCGAGGGTATGTGTCACTCTGGTTTTACTCGGCTTGAGTTCCAAATCAAACTGAGATAACCACTCACTTACTATCTTTTGACATTGTTTTAACACTTGAAGATTTTCGTGGAATATAACAAAATCATCGGCGTATCTTACTAAGGATGCTCCTTTGATTTGTTGTATCCTGTTTTCCATCCCATGCAAGGCTATATTACTTAGTAGTGGGGATATTACACCTCCCTGGGGTGTTCCTTGATGGTTTGGAGTTCTTTCGTGCTTAACGTAGTCGCAGATATCCGCTTTTAGCCAGGCTCTTATTTGTCTCCTGAGTGTTGGAAACGTATTGAGTTTTTCTAAAAGCTTAGAGTGGTTGATTCGGTCAAAACACTTGCTGATATCCGCATCCAACACAAATTTAGGTTTGAACTTAATTTGATTGAATATGGCTTCTATGGCGTCGTGTGCGCTCCTGCCTGGTCTGTTAACCTAAGCCTGAGAGTCACCTCTCAGACTCGGCTTCAAAACGGTACGTGACCCTTTCAAGTCATACCGCTCCTCGATACATAAATTCCACCTTTACTTGTGGCTGCTAGCTTTGGTCTTATTCTTCTTGCTATGATTTCGGTGAACCTTGTCATGGCAATGTAAGTGAAGTAAAACTAAGTTGTCATCTGAATTATTACCACCTTGATTATTAGGAATCAAATGGTGTTTTTCCAGATTATCTCCAGGTTTTAAAGACCGTTGACAGTGGTGACATTTACCTTTTTGAACCCTAAGCAGTCTTGCTTTTTGAGGGTCTTTAGTTTGGTATTTATCCCCTAGTCGTGTACTCCAGTAGATTTCGTCACCGTCAAAAATCGAGCGATTTTCTTTGACCTTAATCCACCGTTGCCCTGCTGGGTATGAACTATGTTTGTGGAGTTTAAATTGGATTTCTTCTTTTTGACAAGAGAAAACCCAGTTATCTCCTTTAATAGTTTTCCAGTATTTTCGGGCAATCCATCGATTACCCTTATTGGGATGACGGCGTTTAGCCCATCGCCACAGAATCTTGAACACTAAATGATTAAGTTGACTGAATGATTTACTCGAATTCCAAGGGGATTGGTAATTACACCATCCTCTAATAATGGGGTTGAGTGTATAGGTCAACTTCTCTTGAGGAGCAGCTTTGAGGTAATGTACCTTATCGGCTAACTTCTGATAATGTTCTTTAATCTTCTTTTTGCTGGGCGAGATAATGGTTTTGAATCCTAAGACTCTTTTTCGACTGTTTTTACCGCTATGATGTTTTCCAACTGGGAATTGCCGTATGGTGAACCCAAGAAAGTCAAATCCTGGTTTATTGCCATCGTGTTCTATAAAGGTGTGAACCAATTTAGTTTTTGATGGTTTTAGTTCTAACCCAATGTCCGATAACCATTCTTCTAACATCTGCTGACAGTGGACTACTACGCTGAGTTCATCACAGATAACAACTAAGTCATCGGCGTATCTAATCAGTTTTGGTTGAGATACGTCATCCCTACCGAATTTGCTTCTGGAGCGTTTGATTGTTCCATTGCTGTAGGCTGGGTATTCGGACTCAATTAGTTGTTGCATTCCATGTAATGCAATATTTGCTAATAATGGAGACAGCACCCCGCCTTGCGGAGTACCACTATCTGTGGCTCGATAGACGTTATTGTCCATTACTCCTGCTTTAAGCCACGCTTTAATTTGGCGACGAAATTTAGGAGTGGTGTCTATTTTTGCTAGAAGTTTTTGGTGGTCTATCTTATCAAAGCATTGTGCTATATCAGCATCTAGGACGTATTTTGGTTTCCCAGTGATTACTCCCTTTATTGCTTTAATTGCATCATGCGTTGAACGACCTGGGCGAAAACCGTGCGAATTTGACTCAAAACGAGCCTCCCATTCGGGTTCAATTGCCAGTTTGAGTAGAGCTTGTTTGGCTCTATCCCTCATAGTGGGTATACCAAGGGGGCGTTTTTCGCTCTTTCCTGGTTTGGGAATCCAAACTCTTCTAGTTGCCCTTGTTTGACCATCGATTTTTAATTCTTGAGCAAGCTTAATTCGTTGTCTATTGTTGAGGGATTTAACTCTATCTACTCCAGCAGTATTTCTGCCTTTGTTCTCCTGAGTTACCTTCCTAATAGCTAGAAGTTTGGCGTGCCAAGAGTTTATTATCGTCTTCTGGAGTTGTTTAACGAGTTTAATATTCTCGTTCTGACTAGCTCTATATATTCTTTTCTGAAGTTTGAAGATTATCCCCTCGACTTTTGCCCAGTTGATGTTCTCCCATCCCACTTGCGAGATTGCTCTCTCCGTTTTAGTCATTAACTTCGTTACTCTGAACGTACAGATTATGTAAACGTGAGTCTGTCTGCTTATCCATATCCATTACAGATAGGCATTTGCTTTTGACTCAATCCTGCTGTTGGGTGGCTTACGCTAGCTACTACTTGTAGAATCTGAGATTCTACAAGAGCCATCCCCTCAGTTAATTCGTTCCTTACTTTCGTTGATACCAACCTTAGAACCTCTCAACTCCATCGGATTTTGGTAGGTGTCGATGGTCACGGTTTCTGATGCCATCTACCATTCTCATGAGCATATTTCGCTCCCAGCGTATATAGCCTTATTCCGCTAGTTCAGCTTAACGGTGGATAAGAGAGTTCACTTTCGTTGTTCTTAGTTGGACGCTTGGCACTTCACCGTCTTGGGCTGATAGCTTATTGCCGTTTATCCCTGCTTCGATTCTGGCGGTTGCTAGCCTCTCCATAGTCGAGGGATATGCAGTCATCTGGACACTTCAGAGGAGGGACTTGTTATTCACTCACCTTCACGAAAGTAAAGTTGTCTCGGTTTCGGGTGTGGATAGTCTTATTGACTACGAGATTGCGCCCTATAGGTCAACCTTCTCGACCCTTCCCTTTTGACCTGACAAGGTTATAAGCCTTGTGTTAGGTACGGTGTATTCGTAGATGTTATCTACTTCGTTACACCAACGAATCGCACAAACCCATAACTGTTTCTCTCGAAACGAGCTTCCCAGCTAGGTTCTAAAGCATTCTTAACTACCGATTGCATGATTCGGTCTTTGATTACTGGTATTCCTAAAGGGCGTTTCTTTCCGTTAGATTTTGGAATTAACACTCTTTTAACAGGTTTAGCCTTCCAAGGTGAGAATGTTCTCATATCCTTATATAACTTCTCTCTACCAGGGTTGGTAAGAACTTTCTGACCATCAATGCCAGCAGTCTTCCTTCCTTTGTTAATTTCCGTTACGCGACTAATTGATAACAGTAAGTTGGCTTGACTACGTAGCAACAATTTCATCAAGCTTCTAACTTGATTCCACTTTTTCTGCTGTGTATTCCGATAAATTCTTCGTCTCAGATTCCTGACACGCTTATAGATGAGCGACCAGTCTTGGTTCTCCCAGCTTATTTCGTGTTCTTTAGCTCCGATGTCTTTTACGACTCTATCTTTCACTTAAGTTCGGTTTCTTTACTCTAATTTATCTTCTGGAACTTACTAGAAGTCTGCCATCTTTCGATGTGAGTCAAATTTTGAAACTCTATCCAAAGTATTACTCTTTGGCATTTGCTTTTTCTAGTTTCCTTTACCCTCTGAATGATTCCGTATTCCTTGCGGTCAACCTACTTCTTTTAGAAGAACTCATAGGGCTTACCTTGTTTCGTATGTTAGAGGTGCGAACCTGTAGGATTCCGTCTATACTCCGATGGGGTTGTTATCCTTACTCCGATGGGGTTGTTATCCTTAAGTCATTGACCAATACACTTCAATGACCACCCATGTACCTTTTGGTTTAAGCGTGACAGCCTTATTTCGCTTATTGCGCTATTACGGAGCTTACAACGATTCACTAATGTTAATCCCTCAAGTTCTTTCCTTTGCATTTCCACCACATTAGGCTGTTAGTTTCAACGCTTCTGTGCCTTGCATTCCATCCATTTCATTACTTACTTTGGACGTAGGCGGAGTCTATGACTCTTTTACATAGGAACAGGGCTTAAGGATGCCCTGAATTGCTTTAGGCAATCGCTCTGAACACAAGACTTTCAAGTCCCACGTACTGGCAGCGCAACATATCAAGCCAGCGGTTAATTTCTTGTCGCTGTCGGCACGTTGGCTTTAATTTGTACTGATAGGTCTTTCTCATGTTAAGATCATATCATTAACCGTACACAAAAACTATGAGTTGAAAACAAAATATCACAGCAGTCGTAGGGCAGTATTTAACTTAACCGTTCACGCTGTCTTCGTAACTAAATACCGACGTAAAATCATTAATACTCAAATGAAAGAAGAGTTAAAGCTGGTTTTTGAATCTGTACTTAAATCCTGGGATAGTCAACTTGTCGAATTCAATTGCGAGGCTGAGCACGCCCATTTGCTTTTTTCGTATCCGCCTCACAAACTTTTAAGTAGCTTGATAGCTAATTTAAAAGCCACATCATCTAAAACAATGTGGCGCAAGTTTGAACCGATAGTTTCTAAAGTTTACTATGGTAAGAAAGTTTTTTGGACGGGTTCATATTTTGTAGCTAGCTGTGGTGGGGTCACTATAGATGTTCTGAAAAAATATGTTCAAGCTCAAGATTCTCCCCGTTAAACCTCGACTCGCTTACATCCCTCACGGGACGTGAGGGTCTTACGCTCGAAAAGATAAA
>JBFRWO010000441.1:0-8663 GCA_051439625.1 Crocosphaera sp.
CAGTTTTTAGCTAATACCCAACAGCAAACAGCACTAGCTACCCAATTACGCTCGTTTATACCAGCAAATAGAGAAGCATTGATCGATCTTCGCTTGTTTCCGCTTCAAGGAATTTTGCAAAAGCAAACTCTATCAGTTACCGCATTTAGTTTAGATGAGACGAACAAAATAAATGCTATCAGAAAATATGGTAGAGATTTGTATAAGAGGGTGATGGCAGGAGCAATTTCTCCTGAGAAAGCCGTAAGTCAACTCACTCAAACTGTCAACACTCAATTTAAAACCCCTTAAAAATAGAAGCAGATGACAGAAACAACTGTGTTGGATTTAAACCCCATTTTTGAACTAATCTGGAGATGTTTACACGCTCTAGAACGTCCTCTCGTTGAGATTCAGTTGTTTGGCATTATCATTAGCTTGACTCTGGCTTGGCTCATTTCTCAAGGAATATGGATTCTCTGGTTAAGGCGGTTTCCGACCATGAATGATGGGGAATTAAGCGATCGCCCGCCCTCCCTTAAGCACTATGCAACTAACTTGCTTCGCTTAATGCTTACCCCAGTTCTCGGTTTAATGGTAGTTAGCCTTCTGGAAATTGGTTTCAGCCAAAGGGGTTGGAGAGAAGGACTAATAACCGTTGGCATCAAAATCTTGTGGACTTTTTTTTTCTATCGTGGCTTTTTACTAATCTGCTATGAGGTTTTTCCTTCTGCTCATGTCAGCCGCTATCGCCGTCTATTCTGCGCGCCTCTATTTATCTTGTTTGTCATCAATACTATCGGAGGTTTAGTGACAGACATAGACAAATTGTTTCAAGTGGCAGTTATTCGCTTATTTGAGACCCCAGTGACTTTAGGAGCTATCTTCATAATTACAATCGGAATTTATTTCTGGGTGATGGGTGTATCCATAGTTGAACAAATATTTTTGTCCGTCTCTTTTCTCATCGCCCAGCAAAAAACTGGGGCAGCAAGAGCAATTTCTATTATTATCCGCTACTTTCTGATCGGCATTGGCATGGTTTTATTTTTCGGTTATATAGGGTTTGATGCAACTGCTCTGGCGGCTATTAGTGGGGGACTATCAGTGGGGATTGGATTTAGTTTGAAAGAAATTATAGGTAATTTTGTCAGTGGAATTGGTCTTTTATTTGAAGGCTCTTTGCGTCCCGGTGATATAGTGGAAGTTGAAGGAGAACCCACCACTGTTGAAAAAGTCAGTATTCGCTCCACAACCGTCAAAACTGTTGACAATGTTGAAAAAATAGTCCCGAACCAAACCTTTTTCACCTCTATTGTCACAACCTACACGGGGACAGATCCAGTTATTCGTGTCTTAGTTCCAGTGGGAGTTAGCTATAATTGCGATCCAGAGGAGGTTATTGAGATTCTGCTGGATGTGGCTCGGCAGAATGATGACGTGCAAACTGACCCTCAACCTTGTGTTCACTTGATGGGCTATGGTGATTCTAGTGTGGATTTTCGCCTTGCAGTTTTTATTGACGATCCTGCCATTCGTATCACCGTAAGGAGTGATCTCTACCGAGCTATCTGGAAAGCCTTAGCCGCTCATAAGATTGAAATTCCCTTCCCACAAAGAGATTTACATATTCGCAGTGATAACACGAAAAGGGCTTAAACATTAAAATCGAAACACTCCCCACACTTCCCACACTTTCCACCCCTCCCACACTCACTTAAAGGGCCGATTTTCTGGCTTCTTCTAGCCAACTATCGAATAATTCCTGATTATTTTCAACCCATTGTTGAGCATGACTCCGAATTTGTTTTGCGCTACTTTCTCCTTCTTGTACCAGTTTTTGTTGCGCATTAACATCCTCAATAGGAATCTCAATTAATTCAAACAAGCGTTTGGCAGCAGGATTAGCTGTTAAAAATTTTTTGTTGGCAATAATACGGATTTGATCAATAGCAAAACCTCTATTTTTACCATCCACTGAGGTATCTTCTGCTGTCACTTTACCAAGTTCTTTGGGCAGAGAGGTGAAAGGAACTTCTAACCAGGTAGCATCTTTTCCCACTTCTAAGACGATACTTGACCAGTGGGGAGTGTAAACATAATACAAGACGGGTTTTCCCTCTTTCTGACGCGCAATAGTAGCTGCTAAGAGGGTGTCATAGTTACCTTGATCGTGTTCTACGGTATCTCTTAGTCCGTAAGTATCAAGATGATGTTCGATTACCAACTCACACCCCCAACCCGGATTACAACCGGTTAAGTTGGCTTTACCATTACCGTCTGTGTCGAAGAGTTTGGCAATGTTTGGGTCTTTAAGTTGTTCGAGATTAGTGATTTTATATTTATCAGCGGTGTTTTTATCAATTTGATAACCTTGCACAGCATCAGCGATGATCACCCCAACTCGCTCAATTTTTTCATCTCCACCGCTTTCTCTCAAGAATTTTTCGTGTAACTTTTGCCAATGAACCCCATAAAAATCGATGTCCCCGTTGCCAATGGAAATATGTGCTACAGGAATATCCAGTTCTTTAACCGCTTCAGTGGTATAACCAAGCTTTTCTAAACCGATATTGACGATCTCCGTGACAAAGATGCCATAGGTGGAAACACTGGCACTTGAGCTTATGCTGACCCCTTGACCGGGCATTATGGTTTGAGAATTGTTGCTTGAGTTGGGATTAGACTGGGGGGTTGATTGACAGGCAATTAAACTCATTGACAAAATGGCTAGGACTGTGAATGATTTAGTTTTTTTTAATAGTTTTTTCATGCAAAGGTTAAAGCACAATATAATTAATTGTAAGGGATCAAGTTTTTTGAGGTAAAAGTCAGAATATATTGATTAGAATGGGGAAAGACATAATCCTTATCTTTCAACCATCAGCAACAGTAAGGATGGCAATTAAGTTTGAATACTGACAATTTAGACCAATAACCATTGATAAAAATGACATCTATTGATATACCTATTCCTTGCTAAACTATCTTTGTCATAGCTTCCATGCTTACCCTCAAACAGTTTCTCTACTCAGTCCCTATCTGTAGTCCACCCATTACCTACCAACAACTACAAATCTTGTTTCAGTGCAATGAACAGGGTCATGATAGTGTTGTGGTTGTTAATGGGCAAAGGATTCCTTTAGGTATCATTTTTGGTCGTGATTTCCTCTTAAGCTTACTCAATAAATCTTTAGTGACTTCCCCTCCAATAAGGGAGGAAATATCTGGGTCGAACTATTCTCCAAGTTCAGTGGACCGATGGGACTGGGAAACTTGTATGAGTCCTTTAACCCTGATTCCTTGTGATCTGAATGTTTTTGACTTGGTTCATCTCCTCAAAGCTAACCCACAAGTCCATAAGCAACCCAATTATGGACTTGTGGACAGGCGTGGGCAATTTTTGGGATTATTGGATAGTTGGAAAATTCTACAAACGGTTTTAGCAGAAAATTCTCATCCTCAACCAGAGTTAGGGTCACTGAAAAACTTGATTATAGAACTTTTGGAAGAACTGCCGTTACCGGTGATGTTACAAACCCACCAGGGGGAAATTATTCAAAAAAATCGTATTTGGCGCGAGCAAATTGGAGATTTTATGCCTCCAGATCAAGCAACCGCTTGTCCTTTACCCCAGAAAACAAGGGATGGACCACCACAAGCTATAAGTTTAGATAATATCCATAATTATTGTCAGACAATCGCTTCCAGTTCTATCACTGACATTGCTTGTAAACAATCTTTAAAAGCAAAAAACGACCTTGAGACATTTCCTTTATCAACAGTAATCAAAGATAGCCCAGAAAGTCCTAAAAATTGTTTTATTGATAATAATGAAAAAGAACAAGTTTCTATCTGTGAACAAGACAAAGTTTGGCAATTTATAAAATGTCCTTTAACTGCGGATAAACTATCAACTCCTATTTCTATTTTTGTGGCCGCTGATGTCACACAACAACAACAATTATGTCAAGAATTAGCTGCTAAAAATGCTGATTTAGTACAACTTAATCGCTTAAAAGATGAATTTTTGGCCTGTATTAGTCATGAACTAAAATCACCTTTAACCGCAGTGGTGGGTTTATCGAGTCTTCTCCAAGAAGAAAAAATTGGTCATCTTAATTCTCGTCAAGTTCATTATGCTCAATTAATTTACAGTAGTGGTCGTCAATTGATGACTTTAGTTAATGATCTTTTGGACTTGACTCGCTTGGAAACAGGACAATTAAAATTATCTTTTGTTCCCGTTAATATTAAAGAAATTTGTCAACGTGCTTATCATTCTATTGCTGAAAAATATCAAAATAAAACTGATAAACCTGTAGATTTTAGTTTAGAAATCGAACCTAAATTAGAACATTTATTAGCGGATGAGTTACGACTCCATCAAATGTTAGTTCATTTGTTGGATAATGCTATGAAATTTACCCAAACAGAAGGCAAAATTGGCTTAAAAGTCAATCGTTGGTCAGATTGGCTGGCTTTTACTGTATGGGATACAGGTATTGGTATTCCTGAAGAATCTCAACATCTAATTTTTCAGAAGTTCCAACAACTAGAAAATCCTTTGACACGGCAATTTGAAGGAACGGGGTTAGGGTTAGTTTTGACGCAACGTTTAGCTCGAGCCCATGGGGGAGAGATTTCTTTTGTCTCTAAAACCGGTCAAGGTAGTCAATTTACTTTACTATTACCCCCTTCCCCTCACAAAGAAGAGCGATCGCTTCATGATCAGTCTTCTAATCCTTTAATACTCATTGTTGAGGCTATTCCTCAGTCTATTGAAAGTTTAATGGACAAGTTAACACAATTAGGCTATCGAGTCATGATTGCTCGCACGGGAACCGAAGCAGTAGAAAAGGCCCGACAATTACGACCTTATGCTATTTTTTTGAATCCTTTGTTACCTTTATTATCAGGATGGGATGTTTTAACTTTACTCAAATCTGATCCACAAACCCAAAATATTCGGGTTTTAGTGACACAAACTCAAGGTTATGAATTATTAGGAGAACATCGTTGTGCTGATGGTTTTATCAAGATTCCTACTGATTTATCTACCCTTGAGCATTGTTTAAAACCCCTACAACCTAAAATAAAAGTTGAAAGTCGTTCTCTAACTATTCTCAGTTTAATTCCTAATTTTTCTCCTTCCAATAAGCAGACTAATCCTTTAAAATCAAGATTGGAAGGCAATTTGATTGGCCAATTATCCCAGTTCAATCATCGCATTGTCGAGGCCGATGATCTTGAGCAAGCTTCTTTATTAGTCAGTGTTTGGGATATTGATGTTATTGTCTTAGATGGACAATTTTTAGATGATTCTCTAGATTATCTGCGATCGCTGGCTGAAAACCCTGAACTCGTTTCCCTACCTTTAGTGGTTCTAGATGTTGTTAGCGCAGAAGCAGCTAATAATATACAAGGATTATCGGTCTTTCCTTGTTTAATTTCTGATGATCAAGAACAGATTTCCCAATTGTGCCAAGTTATATCTATTGCAGCAAGTCAGTTTAATGATTAAGGAAAATGAATTTATCTTGACAAAAATGTAAATATGTGATTTTTAGTTGAGCCTTTACTCAGGGTTTATTTCCCTAAGCTATAAGTAAATATTATCAAAAATACTAAATAGTTTTAATATTCAATATTTCAACGTTTCCTGATAGTGATAATAGTTATCAATAAGCAACGAGTTTCCCCCTTTATGGTATGATCGTAGACGATAAACATCTACAGCATCTACGTCTACTTTTAAAATATGAGTCTTTAACCCTAATCACTTCGTTATCCTCTTCTTGTTTTGACTGGTTTTAACTCAGTTTTTTATTCTATTTTGAACATACGTATTGAATTAGTATTAAAGTACATTTGAATTTATATTGACAAAAATGTCAAAATGTGCGTATACCCGAAAAAATCAATTTTTTGGTAACATGATCCAAAACAGAAAGAATATCTAGAGCAATGACAACAGATGTAATCGAAAAACGGTCTTCGTCCACTTCTACGGTGCGTAAACCAGCCCCTCGCTACCGAGTTTTGCTGCATAACGATGACTTCAATTCTATGGAATATGTGGTGCAGACCTTGATGCAGACAGTACCAAGTATTACCCAACCCCAAGCGGTTGATATCATGATGGAAGCGCATAGTAATGGCACAGCTTTGGTTACTACTTGTGCTTTAGAACCGGCTGAATTTTACTGTGAAACGTTGAAAAATCACGGTTTAACTAGCACTATTGAACCGGACGAATAAGACAATTAAAATCTGAAAAATTGGGAACACTTATCTGACTGTTTTCTACAATTATTATTAATGGCAACTTGAGCAAAACTTTGAATCCTTGAAAATTAATTTTACCATAATTGCTAATTACCCAGTACCTTTACGACTGGGAATTTTTATAGTTTTTCTCTTAATTTTATGGCTTCCTATAGCCATTCCTCTTTATTTATTATTACAAGATGATCCTAATTTAACAACTATTGTTACTATGGCGATCTTGTATTTGGAGTTTATTGGATGGTTATTTATTTGGAATAGAAAAGTTTATGAAATTAAATTTTGGTGGCGAGATTATGGTTTAGTATTTACCCGAAAAAATGGCATAGAGTTACTTAATGGTTTGAGTTTGGGGTTATTTTTTACTTTTGGACTGTTTATTATTGAAGCAATTTTTGGTTGGGTTAAATTTGTTCAACCTGGTGATAATTTTACTCGTATTATTTTTGAAGGTTTATTGAGTGCTTTAGGTATTGGGTTAGCAGAAGAATTATTTTTTAGGGGATGGTTATTAGAAGAACTGAAAAAAGGTTATTCTCGTAAAATTGTTGTTGTTACCAACGGACTTATTTTTGCTATCTTACACTTTATTAAACCTATAGAAGAAGTTATCAGGACGTTTCCTCAATTTCCGGCTTTGTTTCTATTAGGAGTTACTTTAGTTTGGGCAAAAATGGGACATAGTAACCGTTTGGGGATATGTATTGGACTTCATGGTGGTTTAGTTTGGGGATATTACATCATTAATGTTGGTAAAATCGTCGATTATACTGATCAAGTTTCTCCCCTGGTTACAGGTATTGATAATAACCCTATTGCTGGAATTATGGGGTTGATGGGGTTAGGAATATTGAGTATTTTGATGAGAAGGAAAAAGGGTTAACTTGAGAGAGCAGGGGGAGCAGAGGAAGCAGAGGAGGCAGGGGGAGAAAGAATATTACTCTACAATAATAAGCGGACTTAGTATTACCTATAAGGTACGGAGATGATTACACAATGGATAAACTAGAAAAATATCGTCAAATCATTTGTCAAACCTTAACCCCCTATAGGAATATTACTTACTCTAATATTCCTGTTCATAACCGTGCAGCATTTGACCTTGAAAACGACCAATATCTAATTATTTCTGATGGATAAGCTAATTCATTGCACAACTTGGAAAGTTATTATACATTGAAGAGATTTAATATTTATTATCTCTATTACCAATCAACAAGTAGAATATTCAATTATGAAACTAAAAAATACACTGTTAGCAGTAATAATGATTGTTACATCCTTTGGGGTCACTGCACCTGTTAAAGCTGATACCGTTGAAGCTCGCTGTGATGTGTATCCTAAAGGGGAAGATAAAGCCACTTCTTCAGGTTTGTGTACCTTTTCCCAACGACAAGGAACCGTGGGTATTCAACTAGAAAATGGGCAACGTTATGACCTGCGACCGGTAGGAAATAGACCAGGCAATTATCTCGATCAAAATGATCGTGCAGCCTATCGTCAGTCAGGACTGGGGAGCAGAGGACAAATTTATCGATTGTTTGATAAGTCTATTTATGTTTACTGGGATACAGCCCCTTATGGACAAAATGAAGGAAATACCACTACCGCGAACAACCATCCTGATGCTGGTAGTTCTGTGTCTCAATTGAGTAATTTGCTGGGAGCTAGAGCAGGACAAGCTGAAAATATGGTGATACAGAAAGGTTATACCTTTGTCAGTAGTTCTCGTTCAGGGGATGCTATTTATAGTTATTGGCTAGAAGATGAAAGTAATTATTGTGTCACCATTCGCACCGAGCAAGGACGTTATCAATCTATTGTTTATGCCACTCCTTTTGATTGTGGGCAGGAATGAGTTAACTACCCCAACTATAGCTGAGCTTAGTTGGGGCTTTCAATCTCAATTATCCATTAACGCAGATAAACCCCATCCTCTCCTATTTTGCCTTCTCCGTTTAAGACATAAATACCGGCTGAGTTAGCTTTAACTTCAAAACTGATGGAGTTACTATTGACATCAATACTGTTACCTGTCACTGCATCACGATAAGTCCCGTTGTGAACCTCATTAATCGTAATTTGTTGTTGGCCACCGATAGTTAAACCGACCACAACATAACTATTACTACCTTGATCTTCCCTGACAAAACTCATCCCACTACCCCACTCATTAACCTGACTCATGGGGGCCTTTTGTAGGGCAGGAATACGACTACGAATGATGTTTAGTCGTTTAATATGTTGGTACAAAGGATGACTTTGGGTGGTTTGAATCGTATCATCTTCTAAATGATCCCCAAAATAAGCTCTTCCTGTCTGATCCAAGGTATCATCATTGCCCATAATATCCTGGGGTTTACCCTTCATAAACTCGATTTCTTCCCCATAATATA
>JBFRWO010000442.1:0-7743 GCA_051439625.1 Crocosphaera sp.
AACGTTTATTTTCGGGTTCAACAACCGCAACCCCAGAGGAGATAGCAGAGGAATTTATCTTGGTTTGAGCAGACTCGAACAAATTTGTTCCCTTAAACTCCCCGTTATCAACTTCATAATTCTTGAAACTTTTTTTATTTAGTTTAGGAATTTAAGGGTATATTTTTGATATGATCAATAATGATCTAAATAAACAAGTCATCATTGAGAGAAAATCAAAGGAGATTGATAAAATTATGGCTGACACCGTTGATCCCAATCCCACTCCCAAAACGGGAAAAGACTTACTTACGGAATTAAAAAAGTTAACCGATATTCCTCGGAGAGAAACAGCCAGAAAATGTGGCTATTACTCAGTTACAAAAGATGGACAAGTTCGTGTTAACCTAACGGATTTTTATGATGCCATTCTGGCAGCTAAGGGGGTTCCCTTACAACCTGGAGCGACAAAAGATGGTCGTGGCCGTGAACCTACATTCCGAGTCAGTGTTCACAAGAATGGTCAAATTGTCATAGGTTCAACCTATACTGAGCAGATGGGATTGAAACCAGGGGACGAATTTGAAATTAAATTAGGCTACAAACATATTCATCTTAAACAGGTTGGTGCTGAAGAAGAAGAAGAAGCAGCCTAAAGGTTATTGAGTAACCAGTAAACATGGGACTAAAATCGCTAAACCCAAGTCAAAAGGAAAGATCAACTTTGAGTCCTTTCTGAGTTTAATTAGGCAAGGGTAAAAGCGATCTATCCCATGAAATCAATAGCAATTACATGATGAAATAGAAACCACAAAAGCAATGTGTTATGGTCAGATAAGAACTTGCCCACTTATCCACCATCATCATGTCATTGATAAGGGTTGAAAATAGTTTTGCTGTTGCTCAATATACGCATATAAGGGAAGTATTTTTACCTTCCCCACTCTCTCATTGGTTAATAACGTTCCAAGATATTCCTAGTCAGAGTAAAATCGCTCTTTTCCTATTAATATGGTTAATCCTCTGGCTACCCATAGCCTTACTTTTGGGAAAAAGGCTCAACTGGAAACCCTTTGAACCCTTAGAAGCAGAACAGAAAATACCTCTTTTAGTACCTTTATATTTATTGGTTCCCTTTTTAGGTTGGTTAACCCTAGTCGTGGAAGGCACTTCATTATCCGACTATGGGCTATCCTGGCAAGGGAATACCCTAATTTCCCTTAGTATAGGGATTCTGTTGGGCTTGGGAGGGTTAGGAGTCGTTTTTGCCGTCGAAGGGGGTTTCGGGTGGCTAAAATGGGACTCTGAGAACCTAAAGCAACTAAGAGAGGTTGCTTTGCCAATTTTGGGACTAGCTATCTGGATCTCCTTAAACGAAGAATTCGTGTTTCGAGGCATTTTTCAAACAATTTTAGAAAAAGATTATGACCCTTGGTTGAGTGCGATCATTATTAGTAGTATTTTTGCTCTAGTTCACTTACTATGGGAAAGACAAACCACCATTCCTCAGTTACCTGGACTGTGGTTAATGGGAATGGTTTTGGTGGTAGCGAGATGGACTGATGGAGGGAGTATTTGGTTAGCCGGGGGACTTCATGCAGGTTGGGTATGGGGGTTAGCTTCTTTAGATGCTGCTCAAATGATTTCCTACACAGAAAAAGGTAAAGACTGGATCATTGGCATTTATCAGCAACCCTTAGCCGGAATAATGGGTATTTTCTGTTTATTAGGCACTGGTTCTCTATTGTGGTTTTGGCCTCTGATAAGTTTTTTGATAAAGTTCCATAGGCCATAAAAATAGCTTAAGTCAGGTAAAACATTTATGACGAATCGGTTAGAAATTGAATCCGCTATTAAACAATTGCCAGAAAGTGAAGCTCGCAATTTAGCAAAGTGGTTAGAAGAATATCTCAATCAAAGATGGGATAGACAACTTGAAGCAGACTTGGCATCAGGAAAATTAGACCATCTCATCGCCCAAGCAGAAGCCGATATTGCCACAAACAAAGTGAGTGATCTTGATGAAATCATTGGCAACGGCTGAATTTTGGAAAGCATACGCTAAACTGTCGTCTGAGATACAGGAACAAGCTCAAAAAGCATATAGACTCTGGCAGAAAAATCCCACTCATCCCTCTTTACATTTTAAAAAAGTTGGTAAGAATCTTTGGTCTGCCCGTATCAGTGGTGGCTATCGGGCATTAGCTTTGAAAAAAGGAAACGATTATTACTGGATTTGGATCGGTGATCACGATGAATATGAGAGTCTTTTGAGTTAGCTGTAATTAGTTGCTGAATATCAAAATTTTCAGTTCTATCCTTCATCGCATTAGTGTATTGTAGAAAGTTAATTCCTTAAGCATTTTAAATATTGGATAGTTATTTATGAAAAGCTCCAAAATAAAGAACCGTCGCTGGGTTTATGCTGCCTTAGTATTAATGCTCTTAGCTCTAATTTCCTTTTCTATTTTACCTATTGTTAGCAGTATGGTTCAGGCTAGTCAAGGGGAGCAAGCATCTTTAGTTACCCCTGAAACCACAAGATTAGAAAACGAAGCTTTGGGCTATCAATTGGTCTTAGAAAGGGAACCAGACAACGAAAATGCCATCTTAGGACTATTGGAAACTAGACTGAAACAAGGGGACTTAGAAGCTGCGATCGCCCCCTTACAACGCTTAGCTCAACTTAACCCCGAACAACCAGATTACGCTATTTTATTGGCCCAATCTCAACAACAATTAAAAAATTATCCAGAGGCTTTAAATACCTATCAACGAATTATGGTCGCTAACCCTGGAGATATGCGACCTTTAAAAGGAATGGTGGATGTTTACCTACAACAAAATCGTTCTCAAGATGCCATTAATCTAGTACAAAAAACCTTAAATCAAGCGATCGCAGAAGAGTCTAATCAATCAGCAGATCAAAGTGTTTTTAATTTGACCTCTTTACAATTACTGTTAGGAGAAATTTACAGCGAACAAGAACAATATGATGATGCTTTAGTAATTTATGATCAAGCGATTAAAGGAGACGAAAACGATTTTCGTCCCCTGTTAGCTAAAGCCATGTTACTTAGAGAACAAGGTCAAGAAAATGAAGCCCAAACTTTATTTAAAGAGGCTATTCTCAAAGCCCCCGTTCAATATAAAGAACAACTCAAAGACATTTCTTTACAGCGTCCTCAAGCAAAAAATGAACAGTGAAGAGTGAGCAATAAATTTAACTAATAGCAGTTTTCAATTGTTTCTAATCCAGAGGATCAGAAAACGCAAGATTATATTAGCGGTAGCATTGGGTAGTTTAATTAGTAGTTAAACATCTTTATGGGATGAGTTTTGAGTTGTAACAAGGGCGATATATTGACTTTCCATCAAAAAGGTTCCCTTGGCGAATTTGACCCCCCAATAACCCCCAGGACGACGATCCATAACTATACCTTCATCACCAATATCTAAAATATCGGAAGGACGTAACATCGGCATTGGATCGGCGGTTTTTAGATAAGGGGGTTTACTGATTAAGCATACTTTAATACCTACAGAAATTTGTTGTTCATTCATTGCTTTTTTGATAATTGACAATGGATAGTTACTGATTTTTTATTGGTTAATTATTAATTATCCATTAATAACTTCTTCTAATAACCCGTCACACGCATCCAATAATAAGTTAATAACATGATCAAAACCTGATTCTCCCCCGTAATAGGGATCGGGTACTTCTCTGTCTCGATGTTCACTGGCAAAGTCACACATTAAACGAACTTTATCGCCATAAATATTATCTGAATCGAGTTTTAAAATGTCGCGATAGTTAGAACGATCCATAGCCAAAATTAAATCAAATTTCTCAAAATCAGATGCTTCAAACTTTCTAGCTTGTCCTACCAACTTTATCCCTCGACGGGACGCGGCCGCTTGCATTCTTCGGTCAGGAGATGCCCCAATATGATAACTTGATGTTCCCGCAGAATCACAAATAATCTGGTTTTCTAGTCCTTTTTGTTGGACTAAATAGTTCATAATATTTTCTGCGGAAGGAGAACGGCAAATGTTACCTAAACAGACAAATAGTAATTTATGTGCCATAAATTTTATAAATGATGGTTAAACTAAATAATCAGTCAATTTATATCTAGCGGATTTTTGCTCTTTTTTAAGATTAAGGTTTGACCCATAATTTTGTAAAGCTATTTTTACGCACTTAAACTTTCTTTTCTTTCTTGATAAGCAGCATAAACCCCTTTAACATTATACCAATTAAGAAAAATTCGAGCAATTTCTAAGGCTAATTGAGGCTTTCCTTGATTGATTAACCACTGTAGAATTGGGGCAAGGGTACGTTCGTTTAATGTCCCACCTAGTGATAATATTCCCCATAAAATGCGGTGTAATATGGTCATTTGGATCATTAAACGTACTTCAAAAGTGGGATGTTTTTGATAAAATAAAACGCCCATTCTTCCCCGTTGAATTTCCTTATCAATTAAGTTGGGAATTTGCGCTAAACTAAAGGGTGGATGCCAGTGATAACCCATAGCCTCGGGACATTTAATTAGGGTAAGTCCTAGCTGTTTTAGTCTTACTCCTAGTTCTAAATCTTCCCATCCATAGAGTTGAAAACTGGTGTCAAATAACCCGGCCTTTTCTAACCATTTGCGGGAGATGGCTACATTACCAGTGGCAAAATAAGCGGCAGAAAAATCTGTTATTTTATAGGGCTCAGAAGTTGGATGCTCGAAGTTACAGGTATTGATGACTGCGCCGTAAGTAAACAGGCGATCGCTACCTAGTTTTTTCTGTCCCTTAACCAAAGCGTTAGCGTGGCATTGTAAAAAGGTTTCGGTTACGACTAAATCGCTATCAATAAATATAATTATATCACCTTTTGCCTTAGTTACACCTAAATTTCTGGCTGCTGCTGGTCCTAAATGATCTTGAGAAAAATTAGAAACATGAGGGAAGTCTGATTGATTTTCCTGCAACCATTCTAGGGTTCCATCCGTCGACCCGTCATCGACTAAAACGACTTCGTAGTTGCTAATTTTATCATCATTTAATTGTTGCTTTTCTAAGGCTTTGAGACATTTTTCTAAAATAGGTTTACGATTGTAAGTAGGAATGACAATACTTATAAACACAGCTTTAATAATGAAGAATTAAGATAGGATAATTTTTTATTAAGTAGGTAGGCATAATTAAATGGATTAAACCTGTAGGGTGGACAATGTCTAAAATAGTTTCTTGCTCATGTTTGTAAGCTTTTTTCTACCATTGCCCACTTTCCGTTTATTTATAACCATCTATTTAGTTTAGCGCATTTGCTGTAAAATTTGACGAATAGCTGGAGCATCTTCTGCTGTGGGTAAAATAGATAAGTATAATTGTAGGTCGGTTGTTGCTTTTTCCCACTGTCGTAACTGATAATATAAAAGACCTCTATCCCTTATTTCTACAGGATGGTTAGGAAATAATTGCAGCAGTAATTCTATAATTCTTAGCATTTTAGGGTATTCTTGACGATTAAGATAAATATATTTTAAATTAGTTAACATTCTACCTAAAATTTGTTGATTACTCACAGGGGTTAAAAGGTGGTCTTCTATAGTGACAGGTTGTTGATAAATCTCCTGTAATTTTATCTGACAATCTTCTTTAAATAATATCTCTCCTTGGTTGAAAACATCCACAAAAATTCCCACATTTTCAAACTCAGGACGAATAAGAAAATGTCCTGGCATTCCAATTCCAACCATCGGAAAATTAAGGCGTTTCGCTATTTCTAAATAGATAACAGAAAGACTAATAGGAATTCCCGTTTTTTTATCTATTACTTCATTTAAATAGCTATTACTAGGATCATAATAATTATTCGTATTACCTTTAAAACCTAAGTCTTTAAATAAATATTTATTGATAGTTTTGATGACTTTCAGAGGATATAATTCTTGTTCCAAGTCGTCTTTTATTCTCTGAGAAATTATATCTAAGGTTATTAAATAGTCTTCTATTTCTAGCCTCGGATATTCATATTTTGCATAAACTAATGCTGCTTTTGCTAGATTGATTTGATGATCAGGTTTATTGGTTTCTTGAAGAAAAGATTGCATATAAAATTAATATTTTTATTTATTCTATCATATTTATTTACGGATTAACATAAACACCACTTATTCATCTAGATAAAAGCGATAAAATAGATATTTATTTTCAAACTCATGTTGATCGTGGACATGATGAATGATTTTATTATCCACTAATTGTTGACCTATCTTTATCGCTTGTTCTAAAGAAATAGACAAGTTATTCATCATCCAATCTACTAATTGATTACCAACAAAACACTTAGGATATTGTTTAAGAAGATAGCGACGATCTTTTATTTCAATCCCATTTTCACCTCTTATTTTATTAACAATTATTTTTAGATCACTATTTGTTAATCTATCATTTCTAGGTTGAACTTTTAATAACTCAACTTCGTCACTTTCTTTCCAGATAATAAACCCCGTTATATCTTCTAATAATAAATATTCCCTCTGTCCTTTACTATTCAAAAACTGTTTTTTTCCATAATCTTGTGCCTCTTTTTGTTGTTCTATATTAAAAATTTTATCTTTGATAAATAATTTATTTTTAAAGATTAAACCAGGTAAATACTGGATTATATCTTGTTGACGCTGTAATAAATTACAATATCTTACCTGTTTGTGATCTAAAATTTTCATCAATATTACCCTTTATTCTATACTAATTTCCATTATAATCACCTCCTGACCCATATTTCCAACAGTCTAACCAACGATGATAATAATATTGTTGTTGAGGGGATAAGTTTGTTGTTAGGGGTTTAACCCATTTTCCCAGAGGATATAATCCACTATAGGCAGCTAAACTTAAATAGTGTATTGTCCAATCTAAAAGGGGTTTTACTCCTACTTGTGGTAAGATAGGCAACACTAATTTAGGATTAACTAAAGGTAAAGTTTTCATTAAAGCAGGGAATTGAATTACATCTTGTAAAAAGGGTTTTAAAACGTCATCCCCTAGTCTATCCATAACCTGAAAAACCCCACTCATTAAATCATTTATTTGGTTGGGAGAAACATTTTGATTGACCGCAACACTCATGGTTTTTTGGAATAACCAAGTTACAGAAATATTAGGTTGATAAGGTTGTAATAAGGATAAATAATTTTTATCTAAACTATCAACTTTTAGTGCTTCATTTATGCCTAAAGTTAGGCGTTTTAAGTTGCGAACCATCGACCCAAAACCACCAAAACTAACAGGAGATTGTCCGCCGGCACTATCTCCAATGGGTAAAATTCTATCCCAAGGCATTTTTAAAGGACTGTTTTGATAGGCCGGAAAAAATCCAAATAAAAACCTTTCAAATTTTAATTTTTCTAACTCTATATTTTGGTATTCTGGGAGCAATCTTAGATATTCTTCCATGAAAAATTCTAGACTAAACCTATCAGGATGAGCATCGACATAAGTAAATAAATAAGTTGTCCTCCCGTCCCTTGCTGGAAAGGCTTCCCAAAAGTATTGACACTGGTTTAAAATTGGTGTAAAAGAAGCGATTAAATCCCCTGTATCGTTATTAGTATAACCTTTGGCACAACTCCCTACTACTAAGCAAATACCATCGGGTTTATAGCCTTTTCTTGCTTGTTGAACAATCGGAGAAAAGTGTCCCATTCCATCAATAAGCAAGCGAGATTTTAAAGCAGTATCACCAATATTTACTAACAC
>JBFRWO010000443.1:0-3461 GCA_051439625.1 Crocosphaera sp.
TTACAGGCTCTAGATTTTCTTTATCAATATTATTTTTGATGCGATTGCCGTTGACGTGAATGCGAGTAGGTACTTCTTGACGTTGCTTGCGCCATTTACCTTTTGGTCCTCTGGTTCCAGGAATAATCCTGGGCATTTCATTGTACAAAGGAATTCTCCAGAACCTCCCATCCTTAAAAGCCCCTTTTATTCTGCCTTCAGCCAAGAGTTGGCGAACCCTTTGAGGACATATTTTTAGAAGTGATGCAGCTTTTATTGTTCCCACATATTCCATGTCATTACCCTAGCACTAGAGTTTTTGTCAGTGTAGCACATCGTTAGCACAAGTTTTTTGAAGGCGATCGCTACTTTGATTTATGGATCTTTGTGTGCCACCTTATATGGGGTCTTGTCAAAGAGAAAGTTCATTTATACCTACTCTTTCAGTAGGTAGGTAATAGTATGAACCAGCGCATGAGTAAAAAGAACAAGGACGTACTAAATACCAGTCAGAAAGTTTTCCTGCAATTACGACATCTGATTGACCAAGTTGAACTTGTTGTTGGGGACTAGGTGATGAGAGTGAAGGTTCTAAGAAAAGTGGTGTAGCTTGTGTTGCTGTTGCTGTGCGTTCAGGAAGGATTCGCTCAATTTTGTGAGAGCCATGTAAATAGTGGGATTGCGCATATTCTATACCGTTGAAAGTCCACACTAATTCAATATTGTCTCTTCCTGCTGGTATGGATATCTCATAATATCCATTTACTCTGGATTTTCTTACATTTAAATCGAGCCAACCGAAAAATTCAAAAATTGTTTTCCATTTACCGGGTGATGTTTCTTGAACTACATAGATTGGACACCCTCGATTTCCACAGATTGTTGCATTAGGTTCATACGAAGCTACTATTTCGTTGTTTTTATCACCATTTAAGTCAACCCTGCGGACTAGAATCTTAAAAGATTCATCTAAACCCACATTGTTTTCAGTAAGAAGAGATTGCTCTTCTATTCTGGTTTTCCAGGGTTGCCATATTCCATTTATGGCTGCAATTATTATAGTTACACCACAAATAATTACAGCGTTTATAGCTTGTCTCGATTTTTGTTCCTCCATAGAGTCTGGTCTCGTTGTATTATTAACGTTATTTTCAGTTTCGACCAACTCTGGTAAAAACTTATTTAGCTGCTCACTAAACTTATATTTAAGGTCTTCAATATTATTATATTTGGTATAGAAATGTCCTAAGTCGCTAAGCTTCCTCTTAAAATCTTGTAAACTTTGTAACTGTTCTATATTAGCTTGACTTACATTAATTTGTGCTTCTTTAAAATAGGTATAAATCAGAGGCTTATTATTCTCCTTAAAAGCTTCCCAAGCTATCATTACTTCTTCTTCAGTATATTGACCTACTTTAGTATTAAAGAGGCTAACAAATAGGTCACACTCTTTAATCGCTTTATTATATTCATCTTGTAAACGAGTTCTTGACATCGCATCTAGAAAATCTTCCCATATTACTAGCTCTAGAAAAATACCCTGTTTAATATATTTCTTATTCTGACGGTTAATAAAAATTTCAAACTGTTCTCGATCCTCTTTCAATTCTGATGAAGACGCTAGAAAGATTTTAAGATTTTGATTGCGCATAAAAGCCTCTAAGTTTTACGATCGCACTCAGTCTCTCAAGAACAAAAGAATTTATGATCATAAATAATTCCTGATTGCTATACTATCACTTTTCACCATGTTCATTTTGAACGCAGCTTATCAAACAATTAAGCTACTTTTTAAGAAAAAGGTGGGCATTGCCCACCCTATTATTTTAACGAGTTACAGGGGTAGCAGTTTCTGTTGCTTTTGGAGACATTTCTTGCAGTTGATCTTTGCGTTTTCCTTCACCAATACCAGTAACTAATCGCGCACCACGACCACGGGTAAAGTAATTCCAACCCCATTGCACCATAACCACCAATTTGTTATCAAATTCAATGAGATAGTAAATGTGGGCCCAAACCCAAACAAACCAAGCCAAGAAACCCGAGAACTTAGCAAAACCTAAATTAACCACCGCTTTATTCTGACCAATAACCGCCATATTGCCATAATCTTTATAGAAAAATTGGGGTAAAGACTCTCCTTGGAGGCGTTTCTTGATTAATTTAGCAACATAAGCACCCTGTTGCATGGCTACCGGTGCCACTCCAGGTAAAGGCCGTTCTCCTTGGTGAGGAAAATTAGCCAGATCACCGATTACGAAGATATCAGAATAACCAGCAATACTAAGATCCGGTTCCACAATAACTCGCCCGGCACGGTCTAATTCAACCCCAGTACGTTCGGCCAATACCTTGCCCATTTTCGACGCTTTGACACCAGCAGCCCATAAAATGGTACGGGAGTTAATTTGTTTAATTTGTTCCCCTTGACGCACCGTTACCACGTGGTCATTAATATCCGTTACCAGAGACTGGGTTTGCACAGTTACCCCTAGATGGCGTAAATCTTCGGCCGCTTGAGCAGATAATTCCGGGGGATAAGGAGGAAGCACCCGATCTAACCCTTCAATAAGCAGAATTTTGGCTTCTTTGGGATCGATGCTGCGAAAATCACCAGCCAAAGCACCATGAGCAATTTCCGCGATCGCACCAGCTAATTCCACCCCAGTGGGTCCACCGCCAACAATAACGAAAGTTAACCAAGCTTGACGTTTGACCGGATCGGTTTCTTTTTCAGCAGCTTCAAAAGCCATAAAGATACGGCGACGAATTTCGATCGCATCCTCAATAGTTTTTAACCCAGGTGCTAGAGTTTCCCATTGATCATTACCAAAATAGTGATGAGAGACCCCTGTAGCCAGAATTAAGGTGTCATAGGGGATCGGTTCATGATCATCAAGAATCACCTCTTTTTTCTCAGGATCGAGATCAATCACATGGTCCAAGAGAACTTTAGTATTTTTATGTTTACTTAAAACCAACCGTAAAGGGGAAGCAATATCCGCCGGAGACAGACCCCCTGTAGCCACTTGATAAAGTAAAGGTTGAAAAAGATGAAAATTGCGTTTATCGATGAGAGTCACATTGACAGAGGCATTTTTTAAGTCTTGAGCCGTATATAAGCCCCCAAAACCCCCACCAACAATAACAACGTTTGTTTTATTTTTCAAAGTGTTAGTACCCATAACTGTTGTGAACTACCCCAATTATACCGATAGGTTAGTTAGGGCTTCTGAACTCACAGGGGAATGCCTCAAGACAGACCTACGCCCACATGAGTGATTATTAGCACCTCTTATACCAAATCCGGTTTAGTTAACCCACTTATCTCTTAGAGGTGAGAGGGGATTTCATAAACCTAGACAAAACTAGACAGACTTCGTTGTAGTAAGGGTTTCCGACTACTGGTTAAGTGGGACAAATCGCCCCAAACTAAGTAACTCTGAACTAAAAATAAGTAAAAATACTGGGGCGATAAGTCC
>JBFRWO010000444.1:0-3393 GCA_051439625.1 Crocosphaera sp.
CGTTGGGTTCAGTTATCTGAAGACATTAAAACATTCGGTATTCGTAACTCCCATATAACTGCGATCGCACCTAATACTTCTTCTTCTTTGGTACAGGGTTGTACTGCAAGTATTCTTCCTGTTTATAGTCGTTTCTTCTACGATAAATTGGCAAAAGGAACTGTTCCCATTGCACCTCCTTTTATTCAATA
Source organism: Crocosphaera sp. (assembly GCA_051439625.1). Lineage (GTDB taxonomy): Bacteria > Cyanobacteriota > Cyanobacteriia > Cyanobacteriales > Microcystaceae > Crocosphaera. The sequence goes on from JBFRWO010000444.1 coordinate 192, forward strand.
ATATTTTTTGTTTTATAACGAAAATAAGACCTTAGATCAGCAAAAAGTTGTCAAAGCAGTTGCCACTATTCAAAAATGGATAGATACAGGAATTTCTATGGAATTGTTGTTTAATTTGAATCAAGGTGTTTACTTTGCTGATGAACCAGAACGTTGTTTAACTGCTAAGGATATTTTTGAGACGTTATTGTTAGCTTGGAAAGAAGGTTGTAAGGCGATATATTACGTTAGGACAGTACAGAAAGACGATTTTAAAGAGTCTGATAATAATTGTACTGCTTGTGCTAATTAATATGTTTTGTTGGGTGGGCATTTTGCCCACCTTATTGTTTATAATCTCATCACATTTTAGTCTTTGTCTAATTGATGATATCTCTAAGGATATATAAAGGGCTTAAATTCTACTTATTGATTGTTATGAGTGGAATTTTACTGATTAATATAGACTGAATACAATTTATAGAAATGCTCAAAAATTTGGTTATTATTGTTAATTAGATTATTCCTTTCCGTACTTGTCTAAATCAACAAAAACAGCGAATAATTGAGCAAGGAGAGTTGTTAAGTTGATTATTGACATTCCGACTATTAATGATTCTTCCCAGGACTGGGACTCTTTATTTCAAATTTGGAATCAGGTTAAGAATGACTACTCAAATATTACGTTTGACTTTTCTAAATGTAATTTTCTCAGACAGAATGCAGTGGCTTTTTTAGGAGGTTTAGCCCGTTTTATACAATCGCAAGGAGGCAAAGTAACCTTTAACTGGAATACCCTTCGTGACGAAATCAAGATGAATATGTCACAAAATGGCTTTATTAATGTTTTTAATGGAAGTTGCGAACCTTGGCAAGGAAATTCTATTCCTTATCGAGAAGATTCCTGTCAAAGTCACACAGAAATCATTAATTACCTTCAAAACGACTGGTTAGGACGAGGGTGGGTATCACTTAGTTCTCAGTTACAGACCTCTATTGTGACCCAAGTTGGAGAAATTTATGGTAACGCTTTTGAACATGGATGCTCTGACATTGGGGTGTTTAGCTGTGGACAACACTATCCAACGCTAGGGAAACTTAAACTCACAGCCATTGATTTTGGGGTAGGTATTCCCTCAAATGTTCGTACTTTTCAAGGAATTAACGATTTACAAGCATCAAAAGCGATGAAATGGGCGTTTCAGCAAGGGAATACTACCAGAAAGAATCATATTACTGGTGGCTTAGGGCTTGATTTATTGTCAGAATTTGTCAGAATAAATACAGGAAGGCTCGAAATTTTCAGTCATGATGGTTATGCAGTGGTTGATCAAAAAGGTTTAAAGTACGGAGAACGATCTACATGGTTTGAAGGTACACTGGTTAACATCACATTGCGATGTAATGAGTGCTATTACCACTTAGATACTGACCCAAGCAACGAGCTATTATTTTAGAGAGAGGATACTGATCATGGTTTATAAAATTTATGACATCATCGGTGAAAACTGTATGACCCCTGATGAGGGTCAAAAAATCTATGACCTTATCCATCCTCAGTTAGTAGCTAATACTTCTGTAGAATTAGACTTTATCGGGGTAAATATTTGTATTTCGCCTTTCTTTAACTTTGCTATCGGTCAACTCCTCAAGGATATTGATGCAGACACCCTAAAACGTCTTCTGAAAGTCTCAAACCTTAAACCTGTTGGTATGCAGGTGCTTAAGGTGGTTATTGACAATGCTAAACGTTATTATTCAGATGATAACTATAGAGAAGCTATTGATCGAGTATTAAGGGAACAAGCAGAAGAAGCCGATGCAATTTGTGCGTAATGGCAATTAATTTAACGGTTAACTCCTCAGTCGTTGATATTCGTTCCGATACCCCGTCATCCAGTGATATTTTTTTAGTTGATACTAATGTTTGGTATTGGATGACCTATCTTCGTGCTTCTTTAGGGAATCAACCGCCAAAAAGCTATCAAACTAACAAGTATCCTTCTTATATTAGCCAAGCTCTTTCTCAGAGTTCAAGACTAACTTATTCTGGACTTTCTTTGGCTGAACTTGCTCATTTAATTGAGAAGACAGAACGAGAAATTTTTAATCAGTCTCTTTCTTCTTCCGTGAGTACCAAAAAATATCGCCACAATTATCCTAGCGAACGGGCTAACGTCTTTACTCAAGTTCAAACTGTCTGGAGTCAGGTAAAAGCGATCGCTGTCCCTGTGGAACTAACCATTGATGAGAGTATAACCGATGCTGCCTTAAACCGCTTCGGAACTGACTTATTAGATGGCTATGACTTATTTATTCTAGAGACGATGAAAAAAGAAAAAATTAATAATATTATTACTGATGATGGAGATTTTTCTACTGTTTCAGGAATTACAGTTTTTACTGCTAATAAAAATGTGATTAATACTGCTCAACGTCAAGGAAAATTAATAGCAAGATAAATCTACCTAATATCAACTGATCAGTTATTTTAAGAGTATGTTCTGTATTTTCTTCTTGGGTATTCTTCGGCAGACAATTACAATAAGACTCATCAAAAGTAATAGAAAAAGAATTAGAGATAGTTTTGAAAATAGTCCTAGTTTAAAAGTTTATTTTGCTGATAACTTTGACTTATGTTATCAAGATGCTAGAGAATTAGCTGCCGCAGAAACAGGATTATCTATCAATGAATTTCCTATTGAATCTCCTTTTTGCCAACAAGATACCTTGAAACCAGATTATTTCCCCGAATAAAAATAGAGGTCATTATGAAAACGAACTTATATGATAAAGATTATTATTTATGGTTAGAAGAAACTGTACAATTATTGCGAGAGGGACGATTGACAGATTTAGACATCCCTAATTTAATAGAGGAAATGAAAGATATGGGAAGAAGTGAGAAAAATGCTTTAGAAAGCAACTTAATCGTCCTCTTAATGCACTTACTAAAATGGAAGTATCAACCTCAGAAACAAAGCGGTAGTTGGCGTAGAAGTATCCGAGAACATAGAAGACGTATCTTAAAAGCCTTTAGAAATAGTCCCAGTTTAAAAAGATATTTTGAGGTAGTTTTTGATGAAAGTTATCAAGAAGCAAGAAAACAAGCAGCAGATGAAACCGAACTTTCTTTGAATACCTTTCCAAAAAATTGTCCTTTTAAAATTGAGGAAATTCTTGATTCTGAATACTTACCATAAAAGCTTGGTCTATATAGAAG
>JBFRWO010000445.1:0-4892 GCA_051439625.1 Crocosphaera sp.
GCCTTCGATCCAGTCGATATAGCCTTTGTTTCTCAGTCTTTCTAAGCGACTTTGCACCGGAGCCGGCGATCGCAAACCCATAGCCTTCATCATTTGACGAATGGAAGGGGAGTGTTGATTTTCGCGAATATACTTAATCAACCAGTCGTATAATTCTTTTTGAGCAGGGGTTAAAGGTTCCATAGGTTTTCCCTAATTTTCAGAACATAGGAACTATGATAAACCTTTTTTGGCCTTTGAAAGAATAATTTTGCCCCTTTTCCAATTCTAGAACAGTTTGGAGCATTTCGCGATCTCCTGGTTTAGCAGAAAAACGACCATTTTCGAGATCCCGAATCCAACTTTGACTTTTGCCAATTTCTTGAGCGAGGGCCCGTTGACTCAACCCTTTGCGTTTTCTTGCGTCTAAAATTTGCTGAGCGGATAACTCAGGGGGTTTTTTGTTGCGAGTTTTGCGCTGATTTTTCCGTTGTTTTTTTTGTTCAAATTTAATTAATTGTTCTTCCCATGCTGAGGGGAGTTCAAAGTTGAGAATTCTTGCTTTCATTAACCAACTCCATTTTCCCCTGGGCCCTGAGTCGGTTAAGCGATGTTCTTGGGAACCATCATTAATCCAAAAGTCTAATGCTTCGTCTGCATCGTCAGGGAGTTGCTCTAATTTTACCCAGAGAGGTTGTATGCTTTCTGGGTAGGAAACGGGGTCAAATACGGGTTTTAGTCCGTAATGGTTTAATACTTCTAGATCGCTTTCAAAGGTGCGTATAAGCCGTTTTCGTTGCTCTCGTTGAATGTCTGCTTGGGCGATCCTATTTTGACCATAAGCTACTCGCATTAGGGTGGGGATGGTAATACATTGTTTGCGCCCCATTTTACTCTTAAATAGTAACCAGAGCATCATTCTTACTGCCCCCGGGTGTTGTTGCCAAATACTCATGACACTACTTAACAAAAATTGGGGTAAAGATCCATATTGATAGAAGGCGACTCTCTGACTATATCCTTGTTTATTTAAGAAGTATTTTGCCCATATTCCTGGTTGTAAGGTAAAGGTTAACCCGATTAAATGTTGACAGCCTAAATCATCTTCTTGGAAGTGATGTTTGATGTCTAATAGGTTCCAAATAGTGCTTTCTGGAACGCTAAACTCTTTCACTTTTCCCTGTTGAGGCCAGTTAATGGTAGCTAATATTTGACAGGTTTGTTGAATTAATAGTTTAATTAGGCTTAATTTTGAGGCTTTACTTAGGTCTTTTCTTTTATCTAGTCCTAAATATTGTTCAATTTGTTGATCGCTAATAACAAATTTTTCCTGCCAAGGTTTTTCTAATGTGGTTGCATAGCCAGCAAATAAAAGATGCAAGCAAGCTGCTCGAATATCAATAGATTCTAGTTGAATAGGATCGGATAAATAGTTAACTTCTTCTGATAATTGTGTGTCTAAATTATCGTTTAATCTAAAGATAATTGTTCCTTTTCCTTGTTTAACTGATCGTTCATAATAAAGGTTTCCTTTCCTGTCTTTTTCCCAAGGAAGCAGTGAAGCGCAAGTTAAGACTGTACAAGCTTCCCAGATGATCATTGATGATGCAAAAGGGGTATTTTTTCCGTTAACAAATAGTTCAGGAGATGTGGGTATTCTCGTGACGTTTTTATATCTTCCTTTTTTGGCTTGGGTGGGAGTTGGACTACTAATTGGACATTGTACAATACACTGAGGTTTTTCATAATAACCTTCGCAACCATTACATTTTTCTTGATCGATCCAATATTCTCCATTTTCTGTTTTAATGGCATCGGTTGGACAATCAATTCGACAATTATTACAGGTCGGACAACTATCAGAAATTGTATAAGACATGATGGTTTATGAAGAGTGACAAATGAAGCAGACTATGACCATATTTGTCAATTATTAGATTCAATCATTCATCTAATAATTGTTCTATACTCAAGCATTTTTGGCACAATATTTGATTTATCTCTCACACAACAAAAATTCGATCTTGATAGTATTTATCAATCTTTTACATAGTAAACGGTCTATACAGTTACTATGAATTCACTGGTATTGTGCCAGTTTTTGATGTAACGCTTTTAACTATTATTATGATATTTAAAGAATGTTTACGCTTATGTTTACCACGAACATTATACTACAATTATCTTCTTTGTTTTTGTTCATGTCATGGAATTACGGCGATTTTTTATACTAATAATGCAACCATACATGATTTTTCTGAATAATAGTCCAGAGAATGATCGTTATCATCGTTGTTCATTGCAGAAAATTGTAAAGTATCATACAGACAAAACGCACTTTGTGTAGAACAGATAGTTGTTTTATTTACTTTTGTAATGCTCTCTATACTTTTATAACAATTTTATAAGTTAGTTATCAATTACTGGGGTATGATAAAAAAACAGAAAATAACTTGAAAAAATACAACAATTGTGATACCTTCATCATTGATTATTGATCCTTTATTAAAGTCTTGGTTGCAGGAAGACATTGGCCGGGGCGATCGCACAACGGATGGCTTAGGATTGAAGGAAACTGGATCGGGCCACTGGGTTGCTAAGGCTGAAGGGGCGATCGCAGGTTTACCCATTGCTAAGAGAGTTTTTCAATTATTAAATTCCAATATTACATTTAAACCAACCGTAGAAGAAGGACAAAGGGTTAAAGTTGGTCAAGTTGTGGCACAATTAGACGGTCCATTAAATGCTTTATTAACGGGAGAAAGAGTCGCTTTAAACCTAGCCATGAGGTTAAGTGGTATTGCTACCATGACCCGACAATATACAGAGATTATCGCTGATTTACCAACCCAGTTGGTAGACACTCGCAAAACAACTCCAGGGTTACGGATACTCGAAAAGTACGCTACCCAGGTAGGAGGGGCAAAAAATCACCGTATGGGTTTAGATGATGGGGTGATGATAAAGGATAATCATATCAAGGCTGCTGGCAGTATTCAAGAGGCCATCCAAACTATTCGTCAAACTATTCCCTATCCTCTTACCATTGAAGTAGAAACAACGACATTTGATGAGGTAAAAGAAGCGTTAAAATATGGGGCAGATATTATCATGTTAGATAACATGAACATAGCATTAATGAAAGAATCTGTTGATTATATTCGGGGGGAAAATAAACAGATAAAAATTGAAGCATCAGGCAATATTACTTTAGAGAATCTTCGACAAGTTGCTTTAACTGGAGTTGATTATATTTCTAGTAGTGCGACCATTACTCGCTCAAGTTGGTTAGATTTAAGTATGAGAATTGATTAATTATTAAAAATGTGGACACCTCTTCATGCTAGGGTACATCAAACCCTAAAAGATAGTTTGATTTTGCCTCAAGAAAGCAACCTATTGATTGCAGTTTCGGGGGGACAAGATTCTCTTTGTTTACTAAAATTGATGATAGATTTACAATCAAAATGGGGCTGGAATATTGCTATTGCTCATTGTGATCATGGTTGGGCTTCTGATTTAGGAATTGCTAATCATGTACAAGAATTAGCTAATAATTGGAATATTCCTTTTTATTTAAAAGTAGCTCAATCTATGAAAGAAACAGAGGCAACAGCAAGAAAATGGCGATATAAAAGTTTAGTTGAAATAGCAGAAGAATATAAGTTTAGTGAAATAGTAACTGGTCATACTTTAAGCGATCGTAGTGAAACATTATTATATAATTTAATTAGAGGTGCTGGTAGTAATGGACTAGGTGCATTAACTTGGAAACGTCCTTTAAGCAATAATATTAATTTAGTACGTCCTTTATTAAAGGTTTCTCGCACTGAAACTTTAGAGTTTTGTCAACAATTTGCCTTACCTATTTGGGAAGATGCAGCAAATGCTAATTTAGATTATGCACGTAACCGTATTCGTCAGGAATTACTACCTTATTTAAAAGAAAATTTCAACCCAAATGTAGAAACAAATTTATCACAAACTTCAGAAGTTTTAAAAGCAGAGTCTGACTATTTAGAAGCAGAAGCAAACAAGATTTTAGAAGCAGCATTTAATAATAATAATTATAAGTTAAATAGAGATATTTTAAAAGGTATTCCCTTAGCTTTACAAAGAAGGGTTATACGGCAATTTTTAGCTAAAATCATGGTAACAAAACCAAATTTTGAACAAATAGAAGAAACTGTTAATTTAATTGATGCACCCAGAAAGTCTCGGACTTCTTCTTTTCCTGGTAAAATCATGTTAGAAGTAGAAGAAAATTATCTAGTTAAAAAAAGAACTAAGTAGGGAATAATAATGAATTAAATTAGGGTGAGTTAGACGGTTATAATTGAGGTTATCATAGGAATAAAATAATCAAATCTTAACCCACCATTTTACTTGAAATAGTAATTATAAATTAGAAGAGCCAAACCCTCCACCACCGGGGGTTTCAATGATAAAATTATCTCCTGATTCCATTTCTACGGTTGCGGTACTATTTAATATTTCTTCCGTTCCATCCTTCCGTTTTACCCAATTTTTTCCTACTTTTCCTGCTTCTCCACCGGCTAAACCAAAGGGAGAAATAACCCGATTACTAGACAAAATATTAGCAGTCATAGGTTCTAAAAATTTGATGTTTCTGATAACACCATTTCCCCCAGAATATTGACCTTTTCCTCCACTATTTTCTCTAATTTTAAATTCTTCTACTAACACAGGATAACGAAATTCTAATACTTCTGGATCTGTTAAACGGGAGTTAGTCATATGGGTTTGTACTGCATCGGTTCCATTTAAGTTAATACCGGCACCAGAACCCCCACAAACTGTTTCATAATATTGATATTTTTCGTTACCAAAAGTGAAGTTATTCATGGTTCCTTGAGAAGCAGCTAATACTCCTAATGCACCATATAAAGCAT